>UREO01000049.1 GCA_900546895.1 uncultured Oscillospiraceae bacterium | reverse complement strand
CTGGGACTATTTCATAATGGAAAGAAGCGCGATTAGGATGAATTCGGGCTACAACGGTCCCATCGGTTATCTGGACCGTATCAGACGCGCGCGGGGAGCGAACTTCTGCAAAAACGCCTTCCTGAGAACGGAAAGGGGAAACAGGCAAAACGCCGTCAGGCTCATCAACGACGACAGGCTCCTCTTTGCCACCCTGTTTGTCCTGCAGCCGGAGATCCGGGAGAGGAACCTGTATCAGGAGCTCAGTAAACGCAACCGCACCGCGCTGAACATATGTCAAAGAATCAAGAATGCAAAAAAGCCGTCGGATGGTACGGACGGGGAAATTTCGTTAAAAAGCGAGGACGTCCACTCCGTAATGCTCTGGATGTTCAACACCGGTGCGGGCGAAGACGGGCTGAACGCCGAATTCGACCAGATTCTGGATATCACCGCGTCCGTGCTGGTGAAAACGCACCATGAAAAAACCGTTCTGCCGGTCATTGCGGACCTGATTTTCCGGCGCAACCGCAGGGGCGTATACAACCACGACCTGATCTGGGCTTTCTTCCAGGCCCGCGACCCGCAGTCGCTCACGCACATTGCGGCGAAGCTGCGTTCTTCCTACAAAAAAGACGTTGAGCTGGCCTGTCAGCTTCTGCACATTCCGGAGGATACGCCGCTAAGCACAGGCAGGGACAAACAGAAACAGTACGACGCCTACCAGTCGTGGCTGAAGGAAAACAGCCCCTATGTCTATTTCACGGGGGAAAGCCTCCAGCTGACCAACGCCCCCTCCGTCTGCGGGGTCAACCTGGAAGCAAAGTACCTTTGCAAGGATATTTCCCCGCGCAACAACAGGCCGCTCACTCCCCTGACCGACGAGGAAATCGCCAATCTGGAGCATTTCCACGAAGTGGAGGAAGAAGAGAGGGAGGCCCTCGCGACATTTTCCCACAATCTCCATACTAAAAACGAATCCTCGTGGAATGAATGGATGCAGTATCCTGTCAGCAAACAAGTCGGCTTTGCCAAATATGGCCGGAGGGAACTGGCATGATTGTGATAGCAGGAAATACGGTTCAGCCCGACAGCATAGGGGATTACGCCCCGGGGAGCATCGAGAGGACCATCCTCGACATGCTCGCTTCCAGCAGCGCGAAAAGCGCTTACGACTCCGTCGATCAGCTGAAATTCGAGCTGGCGCTGCGCAAAGAAATCATAGCAGCGTCCCTGCAGCTTTACCGGAGCGGGCTGGGGTTCGAAATTTTCCGTGAAACCCGGTGCAACCCGGATTACTGGAAAAGGACGCAGGAAGGGGGCTTCCTGCTGAAAGACGGCGTGAAACCCTCCAAAGCGATCACGGATATCTACGAAAACGGCTCCAAATACGGCACGGAATGCGCCACCGCCATGATGATCGTCTATTATAAAGCTCTTCTGTCCGTCTACGGGGAAGCCCTGTTCGACAAGACCTTCCCAAAAATCGAACTGATGAACTGGCACCATATCGACCCGCTTCTCCGCGAAGTCGGCTATATCAGCAAAAGAGACGTCTACCTGCCGGGGGACCGGCGGTATTTCGCGAACCCCGACGTCGACCCGCTGGTCCCGCAGTGGCAGGGCGAAAATGTCATCGACCTGGGCGACGGCAAATACTACGGGCACGGCATCGGCATCCGAAACGCGGACCAGATCATCCGCGCGCTCAACCAGAACCGGAGCGAGGACGCAGACGAATCCGCCCATCTGCTCGATTCGGCCGGACGGCCGAACTTTAACCGGCTTTACGATATCTCCCGCCGCAGCGCCGCCTGACGTGTTGCTTTTCTGTGGCGCCGCCCTGTAAAAACAGGTGCGGCGCTTTATTTTGCTTGTATTTGACAGATAAGTATTTTATAATAGAAGGCAATCCGTAAGCACCGGATGAATAACGAAGATTTGAGTGATGACAGTGGTCTTAATCGATATCCTGAAAGCGCTTGTGCTGGGAATCATAGAAGGGCTGACCGAATGGCTGCCCATCAGCAGCACCGGACATATGATCCTTGCCGATGAATTTATTAAGCTGAACGTTAGCCCCGCCTTTAAGGAAATGTTTTTGGTGGTCATTCAGCTCGGCGCCATTATGGCGGTCGTCGTGCTGTATTTCCATAAGCTGAATCCTTTTTCGCCCAAAAAAACGGCCGGTCAGAAACGCGAAACCGTCGACCTCTGGCTGAAAGTTCTTGCCGCCTGCATTCCGGCGGGCATCATCGGCATCCTGTTTGACGACCAGATTGACAAAATTTTTTACAATTACCAGACTGTGGCGGTCACCCTGATTCTGTACGGCGTGCTGTTTATCCTGATTGAAAACCGCAACCGGAACAAGCGGCCCGCTGTTCGCAATTTTTCACAGCTAACCTACAAAACAGCCCTTTTTATCGGCATCTTTCAGGTGCTGGCGCTGATCCCCGGGACCTCCCGTTCCGGGGCCACCATCATCGGCGCTATGCTGATTGGGACCTCCAGAAGCATCGCGGCGGAATTTACCTTCTTCCTTGCGATTCCCGTGATGTTCGGCGCCAGCCTGATCAAGATGCTGAAATTCGGATTTGCCTTTACCCCTGCGGAAGGAATGATTTTAGCGACCGGAATGATCACGGCGTTCATCGTTTCCGTCTTTGCCATCAAGTTCCTAATGGGATACATTAAAAAGCACGATTTCAAGGCGTTCGGTTATTACCGGATTGTTCTGGGAGTGGTGGTCGTCCTGTATTTCCTTTTGGCAGGAAAATAATCCGCATAAAAACTGCCCGCTCCGAAATAGAACTGCCCGCTCCGAAAAGGAACGGGCAGTTCTATTTCTGTCGGTTTTGCCCCCGCGGGCTTTTACCGGATAAAATTCGTGATCTGCGGCTCTTCCGCCTCCGGAATGGAAATGCCCGCCTGTTTTCCGGCCTCAATGGACTTTAAAAGCCAGGCCATGTTTCTGCCCAGAGTCCTCATGGTCTGCATCCCCTCCAAGTCCCGGCGTACTTCCTCGGGCGTATTCCCGTGCACCATGTTCCAGTACTGGGAAGAAACCACCGGCATGCTCGAAATGGTAAAGTATTTGTTCAGCTGGTCAAACGCTGCCGCTGCCCCGCCGCGGCGGCAACTTACAACACACGCGCCCGGCTTATACTTCAGGACGGTACCCGCATAGAAAAACCGGTCCAGAAAAGACGTCAGCATTCCGGACGCCGCCGCATAGTGGACGGGAGAGCCGAAAACAAAGCCGTCCGTTTCTCTGGCCTTTTCCAGCGCGTGATTTACGGGGTCGTTGCCGAACACGCATTTGTTGCCCTTGTTCTTCTTGCAGAAGCCGCAGCCGACACAGCCGCGGATCGGCTGCTGGCCAACCTGAAAAATCTCGGCTTCCACTCCGGCCTTTTCAAGCTCCCCGGCAACCTCGCACAAGGCCGTATACGTGCAGCCTTTTTCATGAGGACTTCCATTGATCAGCATGACTTTCATTTTGGACCCTCCATACTTTATCATATTTCAACATCTCCGCAGACGGCGGAGATGTTCTTTTCAAAGTCTCCTGGAACAGCGGTCCGGCCCATATGGTAATCAGACCGGACCGGTTACAGCAACCGGCCCGGTCTGATCTGCACACAGGAAATACAGACTGAATTTTTAAAACGCAATACGTCAACGATCTATTCCAATTAAATTATGACTCCTGATCGCCGTAATGTCAATAATAATATGAAAAATTTTGAAATATTTTCCATTCATTTTCAGAAATGCCTCACCGTTCCTCAATTGACAAACGTTCCGCGCTGTGATAAAATAGCAGACAATATAAGCCATGAAGGCTACAGTCAAACATTTTTTGAATTTGATGAACCCAAAAAGCTGCTACTGAAGTAGTTCTTTTTGGGTTATTTTTTTTGTGATTGGAGAGGTTGTAGCATGCATATTCCCGACAATTATTTAAGCCCCGCCACCTGCGCCGCTTTAGGCGCGGCCGTCGTTCCGGTCTGGGCGGTTTCCGTAAAAAAGGTAAAAAAAGAAATTACCAGGGCCAAAATGCCCCTGCTGGGGATTGGCGCTTCCTTTTCCTTTTTGATGATGATGTTCAACGTTCCGCTTCCGGGCGGCACAACGGGTCACGCGGTGGGCGGGACCCTTCTGGCGATCCTGCTGGGACCGTTTTCGGCCTGTATTTCCGTTTCGGTGGCCCTGCTGATACAGGCCCTGTTTTTCGGCGACGGCGGAATCCTTTCCTTCGGCGCAAACTGCTTCAACATGGCGTTCGTGTTACCGTTTGTGGGATATTTCATTTATCAATTCATCAAGGACCGGGTACGTTCCGAAAAAGGAGAATATCTTGGAATTGTCATCGGTTCGTACATAGGCATCAACGCCGCCGCGCTGTGCGCCGCAATTGAATTCGGCATTCAGCCGCTTCTGTTCCGGGACGCCGCCGGTCAGGCGCTTTACAGCCCTTATCCCCTGTCCGTCGCCATCCCGGCCATGCTGATTCCCCACCTTCTGGTTGCCGGCGTTGTGGAAGCGGCCTTTACCGCCGCCATTTTCGCATTCATCAAAAAGGTTTCCCCGGGCACGATATACGAAGGCGCAAAGAAAAAAAGCAAAGCCGTATACGGGCTGCTTGCCGCTTTAATTCTGCTGACACCGCTCGGCCTGCTCGCCACCGGCACCGCCTGGGGCGAATGGGGCGCCGACGAAATCGGGGAGGTCGTCTCCGACGGCAAATCGCTCGGCTTTATCCCGCAGGGAATGCAAAACGGCTTCCGCTTTGAAGCGGTGATGCCCGATTATTCGGTCGGCGGCATCCCCGAAGTCGCGGGATACATTCTTTCGGCAGTCGCCGGCGTTGCCGTTTTGCTGATCGTATTTAAAATCGTATCTTCCCTCAAAAAGAACAACCACGGTGTTCACGAATAAATTTGGAAGGGAACCGTAAAATATGCCCGAATGGCTGCTGAAGGATGAAAATTACCAACCGCTTCCCGACAGGGACACCTTTATCGATAAAAGCATTCTCTCCCTGCTGCGCATCCTGTCGCGCATCCGGGCGCAAAGCGGCTACACCGGCGGAAAGTACAGCGTACACGCGCTCTGGAAGGTTGCGGGCACGTTTTTGTTGATCGTGCTGCTTTCCCTTTCCCGAAACCTTTGGTTTCTTGCCGCCGTCGGGGCGTATCTGTTGGCGGCTTTAAGCCTGATGCCCGCCGAAAGGATTCTCCGCATTTTAAAAACGGGGCTGGTCATCGCCTTTTTTTCGTTTCTGGTCCTCGTACCGTCGTTTTTTATGGGGAACCGGTACAGTCTGGTGATGATTCCTCTGAAAACGCTCGCAACCGCCACGGCAGTCGGCATCCTTTCCCACACCACGGGCTGGCACTGTGTCACCGGCGCGTTGAAGAGCTTCTTTATTCCGGATATTTTTATTTTTGTTCTGGATATTACCATTAAGTACATCGTTTTGCTGGGCGAGTTGTCACTGAACCTATTTTATTCGCTGAAGCTGAGATCGGTAGGAAAAAACACGGGAAAATATTCCTCCCTTTCGGGAATCGCCGGAACCCTGTTTCTTCGGTCGAAGGAAATGGCGGAGGACATGTACTCCGCCATGGAATGCAGGGGCTTTACCGGCAGCTACCGCGTCCGCCGGCGTTTCCGCTTTACGGCGGCGGATTTTCTGTATGGTATGGTCCATGCCGCATTCATCGCCATTTTTGTTTATTTAGGATGAAGAAATTAATGATTGAATTAAACGACGTATCGTATTCCTACGAGGGAATTCCCGCGCTGAAGCACATCGGCCTGCGTGTCGAAAAAGGCGAGTCCGTCGCGCTGATGGGCGTGAACGGGAGCGGGAAATCCACTCTTTTAAAGCTTTTAAACGGCATTCTCTTTCCCGACGGCGGAGAATACCGGTTCGCGGGGGAAAACATTACACGGAAAAAAATGCAGGATCCCGTGTTTTCCAAGCGCTTTCATCAGCGGATCGGCTTCGTGTTCCAGAATTCGGACACACAGCTGTTCTGCTCCGACGTGTATGACGAAATCGCCTTCGGCCCGCGCCAGATGGGCATGGACGAAAGCGAAGTCGAAAAAAGGGTGGAGGATTGCCTCGCACTCCTGAATATCGGGGATTTCCGTCACCGCCAGCCGTATCATCTGAGCGGCGGCGAGAAAAAGAAAGTGGCCATTGCCTGCGTGCTGGCGCTGAACCCCGAGGTTCTTGTTTTCGACGAACCGCTGAACGGGCTTGACCCGCGGACACAGCGGTGGTTCGCGTCTTTCCTGATTCAGCTGCACGAGTCCGGAAAAACGCTGATCTCTTCCACGCACGACCTGGAAATGGTGCAGGAAATTGCGGGCAGAGCGGTTCTGTTTGACGAAAGCCACACCATTGCCGCCGACAAACCGGCTCAGGAGCTGCTGGAGGACACGGAGCTTCTGAAAAAAGCAAATCTGATCGACGAATACTACCACAGACATCCGGGAAGCGGCCATCAGCATTTCCATATTCATCCTTTTTAATTTTTTTGTATTGCAAGTTCAAACTCTTTCCAATGATATTTTGCAAGTTCATGGACAAAATAGCTGTTGGAAAGGAGGTCTTTTAAAATGATGGAAAATGGAAAAAAAGCCAATGAAAGTATAAAATGTTCTGTTGACCAGTGTGAATATCACTGTCAGGACAAGGACTACTGTAGCCTGGACTGCATTCAGGTCGGCACCCACGAGACTGACCCCACAATGGAAGAGTGCACGGACTGCGAGTCTTTTGAGCGGAGACAGTAATTAAAACGAAACAATTACGAACCGAACGGGCAAAAACAATTTTGCTTTTTCGGTTCTTTTTTTATAATTATATTCTTCTCAAACCACCAAAAATTTCCTGTGGATAACATGTGAAGTAGTGAACGTGCTGAATTTAAGAATACCAGTATTTACCACAAATTTTTTGGTGAATGGAGCCGATAAAAGGAGTACAGGATTTCCGGTTTCCCATGATTTTCCTGTAAAAAGATAAGGGGTGTGATCTAGGAATGAAACCTAAAAAGAGCTTACTGTCCAAAATGTTCCTCTTTGTCGGCCTGCCGGCTGCAGTCGTATTTTGCGTTACGGCGGCTATTGTTTTATCTTCTGTGAAACAGACTGTCACCCGGCTGACAAACAGCCAGCTCACCGCAGAATCCCAAGCCGCTTCCTACCAGATTGCAGCGTACTTTTCCAAATATACCGAAGTTGCTACGCAGATGTCGGCGAATTCACAATTCGGGGATCTGTTTTTAAAGGCTGTTCCCGGCACGAAAATCACTTCCGCGGAAGGATTCGCCGCCGTAAAACAATCCCTGGTAAATGTGAAGCAGAGCGACCCGGACAATATTGTGGTGGCATGGGTCGCCGATATCGATTCCAGCCAGCTGACCCAGTCGGACGGATATTCATCCGGGGCGGACTGGAATGTTCTGGAACGTCCGTGGTATCAAGAGCTTACGAAAGATCAGACGGTCATACTGACGGAGCCTTACCAGGATACTCAGACGAAGGAGTGGATCGTCAGCGTTGTCGCGCCGGTCTATCAAGCGGGAACCAACACCCTGCTGGGCGCGACCGGAATCGATTTCAGCATCGGGACCCTTCAGACCATGGTATCGGGCTATAAGCTGGGCAATACCGGCTTCTATATGCTGGCCACGGAGGCGGGAAAGCTCATTTACCATCCCGATCAGAACATGAAAGAAAAAAACGTTTCCGAAACCGGCATGTCCCGGAATGTCATTGCCGCCATTCAGAGCAAAACCGCTGGCGCCATTACATACACGGCGAGAGGCCAGACGAATCACGGCTACGTAGCCCCGGTGGGAACCACGGGATGGACCGTTACCACCGGTCTTCCCCAGAAGGAATTTAACGCTGAATTCAGCGCGGTCCAGACTTCTGTTATTGCCGTTTTCATACTGGCTCTGCTGCTTCTGCTGGCACTGATCGTATTTATGTCAAGGGGGATCATCCGACCCCTGAAGGACCTAACGGCCGCCGCCGGCAAAATAGCTGACGGGGACCTGGACGTGGAGCTGAGCATCAGCTCCAAAGATGAAACCGGGCAGGTTGCACAGGCGTTTTCCCGCACCGTGGACAGGCTCAGGCAATATGTCCACTATATTGAGGAAATTTCCTCCGTGCTGGACCAGATCGCCGTGGGAAATCTGTCCTTCGAGCTGCAGTACGACTATGTTGGGGAATTCTCCAAAATTAAAAACTCTCTTGAGAATATCAAAACGACCCTGACGAAGCTCTTTATGGGAATCTATGAATCCGCGGAGCAGGTCGCGAGCGGCTCGCATCAGGTTGCGGGTGCTTCCCAGGCCCTCGCGCAGGGCGCGGCGGAGCAGGCGAGCTCCATTGAGGAGCTGTCCGCGTCCATCATGGAAATTTCCGGTCAGGTCAATCTGACCGCCGCCAACTCGGCGACCGCAAGCCAGCTTGCGGACCGGGCCTCCGCAGAGATTCAGCACGGCAACGAATCCATGCAAAAGCTGATTGCGGCGATGGACGGGATGAGCCGGTCCTCCGGAGAAATCGGCAAAATTATCAAAACGATCCAGGATATCGCGTTCCAGACCAACATTCTCGCTCTAAACGCCGCCGTGGAGGCCGCACGGGCGGGTTCCGCGGGTAAGGGCTTCGCCGTTGTGGCGGATGAAGTGAGAAATCTGGCGAGCAAAAGCGCCGAAGCCGCGGCAAATACTACAACGCTGATCGAAAATTCCATCAGCTCCGTTGCCAACGGCACCAAAATCGTTCAGGAAACGGCACAGTCGCTGAATCTTGTGATGGAAAGCGCACAGAAGACGACCAATCTGGTCGATGAAATTTCAAAGGCTTCCAAAGAACAGGCCCTTTCCATTGAACAGGTGACGACCGGGGTAGACCAGATTTCCGCCGTCGTCCAAACCAATTCCGCCACTTCCGAGGAGAGCGCAGCGTCCAGCGAAGAGCTGAACAGCCAAGCGCAGACACTGAAGGCACTGGTGGAACGGTTCAACACGGCAGCTTCCGCCAATGGAACGGAATAATCGGGAATAAAAAAGCACGATAGCCGGCCGCATCCGTGGCCGGCTATCGCATTTTCTAAAAGATTTTTATTTTCTGCTTGTGCGGAGCAGAATATTCAGTCCCGCGGCGTCCAGATAATTTAGTTCTCTGACAGAACGCACAATCTGGTCAGCCGCCAGCGTATCGTATCCGTTGCTGAAATACACGCCGGCCAGAGCAGTCAACGCCGCGGGACTGTTTATGTCGTTTAAAACATACAGTAGCTTCTGAAACAGATCAAACTCCCTTGCGCGGATCAATCTGTCAAAAAAGAGCGTCACTGCATTTAAAACTCTCTTCCAGTTTTCATCCTTCCGGAAAGCAAGTTCGCCGTTCCCCCGGTATACGTTCCAGATCTGCCGGAAGGTACGGACGGTTGTTTCGTCGCAGCCGCCTTTTGCCAGACGGATACACTCTTCTGTTTTTCCATTGCCAAGAATCAGGGATAAAAGATACAGGTACTCCGCGCTCTCCCCGCCGATCTGCCGAAAAACGGCGCCCGCAGGGCGCGCGGCCGCCAGCGGTTCAAATAGTTTCCATGCCTTTTCATACTCCTGCGTATAAAAATACAGCTTCGCCCGCAGAAAAGTTTTGTCCGGTTCGTATCCGGGCTGCTTCGCAAGAATATCCCAGTAAACCACGCCGTAAGCGTAAAGCTTTTCCTCGATCAGAATATCCGTAAGCACGATGAGGTTGGGCGGGTCCTCCAGATTGGAAAAGAACGCCGTCAGCTTTGCGACGGCCGTCCGTTTATCCTCATATATCCGGTTTAAAACATACCCGACGGAATAAAGGGTCTGGCAGCGGAACGGTTCCTGCACGACCGCCTGCTTGTAGCATTGGAAAGCTTTTTCGTAATCGCAGAGCCGGATGTACAGATCCGCAAGAAGCAAAAGCGGCCCGGCCGGATTGTCCCCGGCCAGCCTCAGTTCGGGCGGAGGATCGCCCATCTGCATACATCGCTGAAAGCTGTCAATCGCCAGCGTATATCTTCCCCATTCCGAATAAACCGCCCCCCGGAGCAGCTCCAGATCCGTACACTGTGGATAAACGGCAAGGGCCTCTTCAATCGCTTTCAGGGAGCGTTCATACTGCTTCAAGTGTTTATAAGCGATTGCGCGCCGGTAAACCAGATGAGGCGCGTAGGGCTGCGTCTCATCCATATTGGCGTATGCCCTGTCATAAAAGCGGACTGCGTTCTTATAATCGGAATCCGACAGATATTCATTGCCCAGATGGAACAAAAGGAATGGGTTCTCCGGCTCTTCTTCTAGCTCTTTCAGAAGGGCCGCGCAATTCTCTTTTCTCTTTTGGCGTTCCTTTGCGGCTTCCTCAAAGCGGCTGAAGCGGTAAATTCTAAAGTCCCTTCGTTCAAACAATCCTTTCGCGACCTTTTTACCGTCCTTTCTGCAAAGCTGCTCCCGCACCTTCCCCCGAAAACAGTAAAGTCCGTCGTTGCGCAGCAGGCGCAGAGTATTGGGCATTGTACAGCAAGGTCCGCCTTCGGAATTTTCTGCGGGACTGAGGACGGTAAAATGGCATCCATGGTTTCTGGAGTGCTTTACGTAGTCCGCAAGGGCTTCGCGTTCGCTCTTTTCAAATACCTCGCAGTCGTCCATCAGCAGAACCCATTTTCCTCCCGCCTTGCTGATGGAATAATTTCTGACGTCGCTGATGCTGCCGTTCCACGGAAAGGAATAAACCTTTGCACCGAATTTTTTTGCGGTTTCCGCGATTTTTTCGGCTGAACCGATATCGACAAGAATAATTTCGTCAGCGGCATCCCCCACGCTCTCAAGACATTCTTCTACAGCGCTTTCCTCCTCTTGCACAATTACACACAGGCTGAGAGTTCTTTTACGACCCATATCTGCATCACTCCCTGTGGATTACTGAAAATGACTAAACGGGATTTGCGTACAGCTTTCGTCCTGAGACGGGCCCTGATCCGCAAAAATACGGGCCTGTTTTCTTTCAGGCTTTCAATATATTCACTATCATTCTATGAATTTGGAAGATATCTGGTTCGATATATTTTTCCTGCCAACCAGTATTTTTCGCGTGCACTTTTAAATGCAGGCTGCCGGTTCGCTCGCAGGAACGAACCGGCAGCCTGCTAAAAATAAAGGACAGTACGTAAATTTTTGGGAAAGATAAAAAATCAGGATGAAAGGTGCAAAATTTACGGCTGCCTGAGAAAACCCAAAAATTACAGACAGTGCGTCAGCGCCCAGGCGACGCCGCGGTCGCGCTCTCCCGTTGGAACCACGAGCGCGCCGACGGGCAGCGGCGGAATAACGGAACCCCGGCGAACAAACACCGCCGTCCCCGCAAAATCGAGCATGGGCAAATCCGTTTCGCCGTCCCCGACCGCCATAACCTCCTCCGGAGAAAGCCCCAGCCGCCCGCACACAATGGAAAGAGCTTTTCCCTTGTTAGCCGTCGGCGTATTGATCTCTCCCAGATAGGGATAGGATCGCCCCGTTGCAAGATGCCCGATCTTCTCCGGCCATGTGGCCAGCGCCCGTGCAACCGACTCAGCGTCGCCCAGAAGCATGACCTTGTTCACCCGCTCAAGCGGCAGCTCTGCCGGCGAAGGGACGTCGAACCGCTTATCAAGCCGGAACGAATCCAGAATATCCGACAGCCAGTTTTTGTCCATATCCTTCGGGAACCAGTAAGGGATGATCTCGGGCTGGAAGGCCAGCATGGAGATGCCGCCGACCATAATTCCCTGTTCGTAAACGGCGAGCAAATCCTCCGGATTCAAAAAATCCTGATACCACACTTCGTCCCCCGACAGGACCAAAGCCCCGTTTCCCAGAATCAGCGGGCCGTTCATTCCCAGCTCCCGGCAGATGGACTCCACTCCCTGAAGCGGTCGGCCCGTAGCCAGGATCACCTGAATTCCGGATTTCATGGCCGTTTTGACCGCGGAAGCATTTTCCGCGCTGATTCTGCCCTCTTCATCGGTCAGGGTACCGTCCACATCCAGCGCAATCAGCCTGATGGACATTCCTCCGCCCCCTTTTACAGCATTTCCAGTTGACTCTGCAACACTGAAATGGAATTGCTATCGTATTGTATGATAAAACTCAAGCTTATAATAAAGGAATGATCTGTTTGACGGAGTCAAAAATCAAATGAGGCTTGACATCCGAATCCGGAAGATCCTTTAGCTGTGCCTCGCCGCTGAGGACAAAGATTCCCGTGAGTCCGTTGTTCACCCCGGCCGCGATGTCCGTATACAGGCGGTCCCCTACCATAGCGGTCTCTTCTTCCGTACAGCGGGTCATTTTCAGCGTATACGCCACAATCTCACGGTTCGGTTTTCCAATCACCTTGTCGGGACGGCGTTTGGTGGACGCTTCTATAAAGGCGTGGATGGAACCGGCGTCCGGAATAAATCCGGTTTCCGTCGGGCAGTTGAAGTCCGGATGCGTTGCTATGTACGGAAGTCCCTCCCGGACGAAATCGCAGACCTTGCACATTTTTTTGTAATCCAGAGAGGTATCGAATGCGGTGATGACAAGGTCCGGATGCTCGTCGTCCAGCGGGATTCCCATTTTTTCAAATTCCGCGGTCAGCATGGGGTTCCCCAGCAGGAAAACCTTTTTACCCGGAAAATTCTTTTTCAGATAATCAACGGTCGCGTGGCCGGAGGTAATCAGCTGCTCGGGACGGATTTTCAGCCCCATCCGCTCCAGCTTTTCATAGTATACATCCGCGCTTTTGGAAGAGTTGTTGGTCATAAAAACATATTTTCGCCCGGTCTCTTCCACGCGTTTCAAAAAGTCCCTTGCTCCGTCAATCCACTGTTCATCCAGATAGATCGTCCCATCCATATCCAGCGCAAAACATTTGATTCGATCCAGAAGATGGTTCGGATCCGCGTTTACCTTAATACGATTGTCACTCATGGTTAACCTCCAAAAACTCCCTCTTTCCCCCGCGTCAGGAAGTCTGTTTTTTACTGGCGGGCCGCTGATGAATTCTCAGCGCGCACGGTTCTCACTATTTCATAATATCGGCTGATAATGTCATTTTCCCAATCCATATTATACCTGTCTCTTATACACATCTCCGAGCCCACGAGACATGCGCAG
>UREO01000048.1 GCA_900546895.1 uncultured Oscillospiraceae bacterium | reverse complement strand
GTTCACCGGACATCTTTTCGTTCTGGTAAAGGAATTTTGCTACTTCGTGCAGCTTATCCATGTGTTCTCTCAAAATGCTTTCCGTTCGATTGTAAGCGGTCGTCATCAGGGTTTTGACTTCCTTGTCGATCATGGACGCCGTCTCTTCGGAATAGTTCCTGATATGACCCATATCGCGGCCAAGGAACGGCTCGCCCTGATCCTGTCCGTAGGTGATCGGGCCAAGAGCGTCGGTCATACCGTATTTGGTCACCATGCTGCGCGCAAGCTTTGTGGCGCGCTCAATGTCGTTGGAAGCACCCGTGGAAATGTCGTCAAGCGTAAGCGCTTCCGCGACGCGCCCGCCCATCAGCACCACCAGGTCCTCCTGCATCTCCTTGCGGGATTTGTAGGAACGGTCCTCGGTCGGAATCTGCATGGTATAGCCGCCCGCCATGCCGCGCGGAATAATGGAAATCTGGTGAACGGGGTCCTGTGTGGGGCAGAAATAGGTGGAAACCGCGTGGCCGCCTTCGTGATACGCGGTGAGGGTCTTTTCCTTTTCCGTCATCACATGGCTCTTTTTCTCGGTACCGACCACCACCTTGATGGTGGCCTCCTCGATTTCCTCCATGGTAATGGCTTTCAGGCTCTTCCTTGCGGCCAGCAGGGCCGCTTCGTTCAAAAGGTTTTCGAGATCCGCGCCGGTGAAACCGGCGGTGGATTTCGCAATTGTTTTCAGATTGACGTCCGGCGCAATCGGCTTGCCGCGCGCGTGAACCTTCAGGATTTCCTCGCGGCCCTTGATATCCGGATAGCCGACCATGACTTGACGGTCAAAACGGCCCGGACGCATCAGAGCGGGGTCGAGGATGTCGGGACGGTTGGTGGCGGCGATCATGATGACGCCCTCGTTCGCGCCGAAGCCGTCCATTTCCACCAGCAACTGGTTCAGGGTCTGTTCCCGCTCGTCGTGCCCGCCGCCGAGACCGGCGCCGCGCTGACGGCCGACCGCATCAATTTCATCGATGAAGATGATGCAGGGAGAGTTCTTTTTCGCCTGTTCAAACAGGTCGCGCACACGGGAGGCGCCGACGCCGACGAACATTTCAACGAAGTCGGAGCCGGAAATGGAGAAGAACGGCACGCCGGCTTCTCCGGCCACAGCGCGCGCCAGCAGGGTTTTACCGGTGCCCGGAGGGCCCACGAGCAGCACGCCTTTCGGAATACGCGCGCCAAGCTCGTTGTATTTTTTCGGATTCTTCAGGAATTCGACGATCTCGCGCAGCTCTTCCTTTTCCTCGTCGGCACCCGCCACGTCGGCAAAGGTTGTCTTGCGCTTTTCGTCCGCCATCTGCTTGATCTTGGCCTTGCCGAAATTCATCTGCTTGCCCGCGTCGCCCATACTGGTGTTCAGGCGCTTCATCATAAACCACCAGAACAGAACCATGATGCCGAGGGTGACGAGCATGGGAAGCATGCTGGCGATCCACGAGGTTTCCGCCGGATGCTTCAGGTTATAGATCATCATGGCGTTCGGATGATCCTCATCGTACTTTTTGATATCCTCGCGGATATCGTCGTACAACAGCTGCGCATTCGGGGCCACGTAGGATATCTGCGTCTTATCCTTCAGCTTAATGATCATTTCACCGCTGCCCATATCCATGGAAAATTCCGGAACCTGCTGGTTCTGGAAGTAATGCAGGATATCGGAATAATTATAAGTTTTTTGCGGCCTGTTGCCGTAAATCATGGCAATCAGGATAAACAGCAAAATAGGCACTCCAATAAATAGGCCGATATTTTTAAGTGTTTTTTTGTTATCCAAATGAAGTTCACTCCTTACTTGAGTCGCCTGACGCCTTTCGGTCAGCTTCCTCATAAACCTCCGGTTTTAGAATTCCCACAAACGGAAGGTTCCTGTATTTTTCATCATAGTCAAGGCCGTAGCCGACTATGAATTCATCCGGAACGACCGTTCCGGCGTAATCAGCTTTTATGTGGGCGGTCCGTCTGTCCGGTTTATCAAACAGAGTGCAGACTTTCACGCTCTTGGGAGAACGGGATTGAAGCAACTCGAGTATGTAGCTTAGGGTCAGCCCGCTGTCAAGAATATCTTCAACGACCAAAAGATCGTAACCTTTCAAATTAATGTCCAGGTCTTTCACAATTTTCACCACGCCGGAAGTCTTTGTTCCGGAGCCATAGCTGGAAACGGACATAAAATCAATGCTACAGGGAATGGTGATCGCACGCATCAGATCGGCCATAAAAACCACGGAGCCTTTCAGTACACTGACCATCAAAAGGTTTTTATCCCTGTAGTCCTCGCTGATCCGTTTGCCCATTGTCTGTACGATGTCAGCAAGCCGCTCCTCGCTGAACAGTACGGACTGAATATCATTTCTCATGTTTCGAACTCCTTAATTATTATTTCCGCTATATTGTGAGTGTTCCCTGTGACACAGACGCGCTGTGAAACACCAAAACCCTCTATCCAGATAATTTCCCCACCGCTTTCCAGCATTGCGATTCTACCGCGCAGAGACGGCGCAACCGCCCCTTCGTTGAAAAGCTTTTTGAGGCTTTTTGTGACACCGCGTCCGGCAGGACGGAACGTATCGCCGTTCCGTCTGTTCCTAACGGAGATAGTACTAGATATTGTATCATAGTTAATTAGATTATTAAATAACAATTTATTAAATTTGTGGCATTTTTCTAATTCTTTTTCGGTCAGTTTTACGATTGTAAGGGTTCTTCCGTCCGGCAAAACGGTTTTTGGGGCGCTGAAAGGTACGCTCCACTCCCCAAAAGAAGCCGGGGCGCTTCCGGCGGCAATAGAAAGAGTATTGCCCTGTGCGGTACATTGTATTCTTCCGGCGACGGTTGCGGAACCGGCACCTTCGCGCACAATTCCGGCGACGGCCTCAATATGGCGGCTTTCCAGCCTTACCCTGCGCACCTTTGCCACCCCCATGGCGATTGCCCGCGAAAGCAGCGGACCGGGCAGCTCACGCAGCGCTTCCAGACGGTATCCGCCGGGGCAGGCGGCCGCTTCCAGCCGTTCGCACGCAAGCTTGTTCAGATATTCATCGTCCTCGCTCAGACGGCCGGTCATTCCGAAAACCGCCGACTCAAAGGCGGGATTGATTTCGCGCAGAACGGGGATGACGCCGAGCCTGATTTTATTTCGCTCATACTCCGTTTCAAAATTCGTGCTGTCTGTCACATAATGCAGGCCGTAATACGCGCAGTAAGCTTCCACCTCGGCGCGTGTAATGCCGATCAGTGGGCGGACGATATTCCCCCGCACCGGCGGAATTCCGCGCAGACCGCGCGTTCCCGCGCCCTTTGTCAGGTTCATTAAAACAGTCTCAGTGCTGTCGGACAGCGTGTGAGCCGTGGCGATTTTTCCGTTTTCCCCGGCAAGTTCTTCAAAAAAGCCGTAGCGCACGTTGCGTCCGCACTCCTCAAGGCCTTCGGATTTCTCCGCAGCCAGAGCGCGCACATCGACGTGCAGAAGCTTCAGCTCGACCCCATTGTCCCCGCACCACCGGGAAACAAAGCGTTCGTCACCGTCGGCTTCCTCTCCGCGCAGCCCATGGTTAATATGCGCCGCGATCAGATGAATATGACGGGATTTCCCATATTTTAAAAGAAAATGAGCAAGCGTCAGGGAATCCGCGCCGCCGGAAAGACCAACCACAACGGTACAGTCCGGGGGCAGCATGTTCCACCTGGCGATTACTCCTTGAATCTTCTTTTCAATATTGAATATGTCACTGCTCACTGCGGACAACCTCCTGCGCCGTAAAGCGCATGAACTCACCCTGCCAGTGCAGAGGGACCGTCTTTGTTTCACCGTGACGGTTTTTGGCGATAATGCATTCCCCGCTGTTCCGGTCGGCGTTTTCATTCGGCGTTTCCGCGTCCTGATAGTAGTCTTCACGGTACAAAAACAGAACGATATCCGCGTCCTGCTCAATGGAACCGGAATCACGCAGGTCGGACAGAACCGGTCGGTGATTGGTGCGCTTTTCGCTGTCACGGGCCAGCTGTGAAAGCATCAGCACCGGCACGTTCAGCTCCTTCGCCATAATTTTCATATTTCGGGTAATCGCCGAAATTTCCTGAACACGGTTGTCTGTTTTGCCGGCGACGGTCATCAGCTGCAAATAGTCGACCACCACCAGATCAACATCTCTGAGGCGTCTGATCTTAGCCTTCATTTCGCCCACCGTAATGGACGGATTGTCGTCAATATAAAACTGGGTTTTAGAAAGGACGTCGCCCGCTTCAATAATGCGGATCCATTCATCCTCGCTCAATTTCCCGGTGCGCAGCTTGGTGCCCCCGACCAGAGCTTCGGTGGACAGCAGGCGCGACGCCAGCTGTTCCTTGCTCATTTCCAGCGAGAAGAACGCGACCCGCTTGTTCGCCTTTACCGCCGCGTGCCGCGCGATATTCAGCGCGAAGCTGGTCTTTCCCATACCGGGACGCGCGCCGAGCAGAATGAAGTCGGTGCGGTTCAGGCCGGTGATGGTGTCGTCCAACTCCTTAATGCCGGTTGGCACGCCTTTATACAGATCGGCGTCCGGGGAATTCAGCAGGTCGAGCCGATCGAAGGTCTGCACGATGATTTCGTCCAGACGCTGCAGCCCCTGCATATTTTTGCCGCGTCGGATGTCGAAAATGCGCTGCTCCGCGGAATCGAGCAGAGTAGCCGCGTCGGCCGCGCCGGAGGAAGCCTCCTCAATGATATCGCGCGACGTGGTGATAAGGGTGCGCACATCATATTTATCCCGCACGATGCGGGCATAGGATTCCACATTGGAAATGGAGGGAACGAGCTGCGCAAGCTGGAGCAAATAGGTCTTTCCGCTTGCCTCGTCAAAGCCCGGCGCGCCCTTCAGCCGTTCCAGAAGGGTGACGAAATCCACCGGCTGGGCGACGGTAAACATCTCCAGCATGGTGGAATAAATCAGGCCGTTGTTTGTCTGATAAAAATATTCCGGGCGCGGAAGAATCTCTGCGACACGGTCCAGACAGGAGGAATCCAGAAGGATGGCGCCCAGAACGGACTGCTCCGCTTCGGGACTGAACGGCAGATTCAGCGCGCTGTAGCCGCCCGTTACCATCTCATCCATCTTCTTTCCCCTTCTCTGATTCTATATCATTCTTAAACAGATATTACTCCTTTTCGCCGACGACAGCGAAAACCTTGGCGGTAATCCCGTTGTAAAGCTTAATCTCACATTCATAGGTGCCAAACGCTTTAATGTCGGTGTCCAGAACAATCTTACGCTTGTCAATATCAACCTTATAGGCCTTTTTAAGCTCTTCCGCAATTTCCTTCGCGGTGACGGAACCGAAAATTTTACCGCCCTGCCCCGCTTTCGCGTAAAGCTTCACACTTTTTTCATTGATTTTCTCCGCGGTCTGTTTCGCGGCGTCTATTTCCGACTGAATTTTAAAGGCCTTCGCTTCCGCGGCGTTTTTCAGTTCGTTCATCGCCTGGGCGTTCGCCTCTTTTGCCAGCTTGCGGGGAAACAGAAAGTTGCGGGCGTAGCCATCGCTGACATTGACCAGATCCCCTTTTTTGCCGGTGCCTTTCAGGTCTTCAAGCAAAACTACCTTCATTGATGATTACCTCCATTATCTGAAATTGATTTATTGCATTGCCTTTGCCATAGTGTCCTGTAAAACGGCAATCAGCTTTTCGCGTGCCTGCTGAACCGTAACGCCGGTGAGCTGCGCGCCCGCCATCGTCAGGTGGCCGCCGCCGCCCAGAGCCTCCATAATCAGCTGTACGTTGATTTCGCCCAGCGAACGGGCGGAAACATTCACCACATTATTTCCGGTCGGGAACAGTACGAACGAGGCGTTTACGCCCTGAATGGACAGAAGCTCGTCCGCCGCCTGCGCCGAGGTGATGCGGATGTCCGGAAATTCGTGGTCGGCGGAAGCGATTGCGCAGTCGCCGAAGATTTCCGCGCCGGAAACGATCTGATACTTTGCCTTATAGGTGTCGATCGTATCGGAAAACATGCGTTTTACTTCCACGGTATCCGCGCCGCGCCGGCGGAGATAGGCCGCCGCCTCAAAGGTACGGACACCGGTTTTGAGCACGAAATTCTTGGTGTCGAGCATAATACCCGAAAGCAGCGCCTCGGCCTCGGTCTGAGTGAGCGCGGTTTCACCGATATATTGGACAAGCTCGGCCACCATCTCGGAAGCGGAGCTTGCGTAAGGCTCGTGATAGAAAACGAGTGCGTTTTCTATATGCTTGACCATCATGCGGTGGTGGTCGATAATGACCACACGGGAAACCGCGTTTAAAAGCTCCGCGCTTTCCACGAATTCCGGGGAGTGGGTGTCCACAACGATCAGCAGCGATTTTGGCGTTGCCATGGACAGTGCTTCCATGGGAGAAATAAAGACTTTTCCGTTGCCCGCGCCCGAAGCTTCCATGGACGTAATGAGCGGGGACGCAAGGCTCTGCGAGCGGTTGATCACGACAAAAGCGGGCTTTTTCAGCGCCTTCGTCACCGCGCTCCACATGCCCACAGCCGCGCCTACGCTGTCCAGATCGGAAAATTTATGCCCCATAACCAGAACATTGTCGCTGTTTTTAATATGGTCGGAAAGAGTTGCAGCAATGACCCGGGTACGCACCTTGTCGCGTTTTTCCACCCCTTTGGAAAGGCCGCCGAAGAACTCGTATGTATCATCCTTTTGTTTAACGGCCACCTGATCTCCGCCGCGGCCAAGCGCCATGTCGAGCGCTTTGCGTGCCCACTCCTCACACTCCGACAGGGATTCCGCGCCGCGCCCCACACCGACGGAAACCGTAGCGCTGCGTCTTTCCCCCGCTTTGATTCCGCGGATGGTGTCAAGAATCTGAAAGCGTTTCTCCATGGCGTCCCGGGTGTGGGCTTCATCGGTCAGAATCAGATAGCGCCCGCCGCTCAGCCGCTTGAGAAAGCCGCCCATGCTCTGCGCCCAGGTAATCAGCGCGCCCTCCACCTCCGACGCGATGCGGGAATCCTCGCTGCCGCTGGAGTCGCGCGCGAGCTCCTCCCGGTTGTCAAAGCTTGCCAGGGCGACAACCGGGCGCCGTTCGATATATTCACGGTTGATTTCCTTATAATAAGTGTCGTCCACAAAATAGGCCACACTGCCGTATTCCGTTTTTGTGGCAAAGACGGTATACTGTCTGTTCTCTACGGTAATATCCGTTCCGCTTTCGGCAATGATCTGGCGAATCGTTTTCGGGTAAATGAACTTTAAAATATTTTCCCCGCGGCTTTCGCGCTTGACGCTGACTTTTTCCGCAAAGGCGCGATTGACCCAGATGATGTCCCCTTCTTCGCCAATTACCGCAACCGGCATTGTGAATTCCTGCAGCGCGTGGTACTCCTCGCCGGACAGAACTTTCTGGGCGCTTTTCACCGCGGTGGCTACGTGCGCCTTAAAACGTTCCGTAGAAAGGATAACGGCAATGACGGAGCCGATAGCAAACGTCATTTCGACGGCAAACAGAATATGGCTGTAAAAATAGCTGATGCAGGCCATAATGAGCATAACCGCTGTGATGACAAAGAATACCGGCGAAGACACCCATACTTTTCTCTTCAAAATGATTACCCCTTTGGCGTTTCAGCCTAAACTTCCATAATAATCGGAAGGATCATCGGGCTGCGTTTCGTGCGGTCATAAAGCATGCGGGAAAGCTCATCCTTGATTTTGGTCTTGAGCGTACCCCAGTCGTGAATCTTATTTTCAAGGCAGTTCTCAAGTACGGAATTGACCAGTACCCTCGCCTCGTCAATCAGCGGTTCGGATTCGCGCACATAGACAAATCCGCGGGAAACAACGTCCGGCCCGGAAACAATATGCCCGTCGCTTTGGGAAATGGTACAAACCACCACGATCAGACCGTCTTCAGCCAGATGCTTGCGGTCGCGCAGCACGATGCTGCCCACATCCCCGACGCCAAGGCCGTCCACCAGCACCCGGCCGGCCGGAACGGAGGGAAGCTTTTTCATATAATTCTGATTCAGTTCCAGAACGTCGCCGATGTCACCGATAAACACGTCTGCGGCATTCTTGCCCATAGCGTAGGCCAGACCCGCGTGCTTGCGCAGGTGCTTCTGCTCGCCGTGAACGGGAATGAAAAATTTCGGTTTGGTGATCCCCTGCATCAGCTTCAGCTCTTCCTGGCAGGCGTGGCCGGAAACATGCACCTCGTACATGGATTCATAAACTACCTGGCAGCCGCGCTTCATCAGCTCGTCGATCACCGTGCCGACCGTCTTCTCGTTGCCGGGAATCGGCCGTGCGGAAATGATGATAAAGTCCCCGGGGCCCACCTCTACCTTGCGGTGGTCGGCAAAAGCCATGCGGGTCAGCGCGCTCATCGGCTCGCCCTGACTGCCCGTGGTAACCAGAACGATTTTATCCTTCGGATACCGGTTGATCAGGTCAAGGTCGATCAGCACCCCGTCGGGAACCTCCAGATACCCCATCTCCACGCCGATGCCCATCACGTTGAGCATACTGCGGCCGGAAAGGGCGACCTTGCGCCCGTACTTGACCGCGCAGTTGATGATCTGCTGTACGCGGCTGATATTGGAAGCGAAGGTGGCAATGATGATCCGATTGTTTTCCGCCTGTTTGAACAGACGCTCGAAGGAATCGTTCACCTTGCTCTCCGACATGGTATAGCCGGGTCTTTCGGCGTTTGTGGAGTCCGCGAACAGAGCCAGAACGCCCTCCTGCCCGAGCTGGGCCAAACGGCCAAGGTCTATCATTTCACCCTGTGCGGGCGTACAGTCGATTTTAAAGTCTCCGGTGTGGACGATCGTGCCCGCCGGAGAATGGATCGCCAGCGCGACCGAATCCGGTATGGAGTGGTTGACATGGATCAGTTCGACCGTCATGCAGCCGAGCTTGATCTGGTCGCCCGGGTGGACGACGTTCAGCTTCGCCTTATTGGACAGCCCGTGTTCCTTGAGCTTGCCTTCGACAAGGCCGAGGGTTAGCGGGGTACCGTAAACGGGCAGATTTACCTTTTTCAGCAGATAAGGCATCGCGCCGATATGGTCTTCGTGGCCGTGGGTCAGCACGATCCCGCGAATTTTATCGGCATTGCGTTCCACAAAAGTAAAATCAGGCAAAACCAGGTCGACACCAAGCATATCCCCGTCCGGGAAAGCCATGCCGCAGTCGACGATCATCATATCGTCTTCACATTCAAACAGTGTAAAATTCTTTCCGATCTCGTTTAATCCACCGAGAAAATACGCTTTGATCGACGGCTTTTGCGGGCCCTGCCTGCCTCGTTTCCCCTGCTGGCGCTGGCTTGTCTTTTTTTGCTGCGCCGATTTCTGCTTGGTAAGCTGCGCCAGTACCTGCGGTGCCTTTGACGGGCTCTGCTGGGTCTGCTTCTGCGGCTGGCGTCTCCGTCTGGGTTTTGCGGGCTGGGCGGCAGGCTCCTTTACCGGAACAGCCTCCCCGCCGATGACCTGATCCGCAGGCTTCTGCGGCCTCTTTTTCGCCGCCGGTTCCGGCCTGCGTGCCGGTTTCTGCGGCGGTACCACCTTTTGATAAAGCGAAGAGCGGCCCTCGCCCGAAGCGCCGGTGCGCTGCTCTGCGCTCTCCTTTTGCTCCGCGGAATTTGTTTGATTTTTTTCTGACACGAAATAACCTCCATTGTTAATTAGGGTGCAACCAAATAAGTCCGCCGGCAAACGGTGCCTGAGCGGGCATGATTCTTCCCTGTTCGATTTTTTGCTTCCTTCGCACTGCGCGGGCAGCTGTGAAAGACAGCAGAGTCAACCGCAGAAAATGCGGTTTCAAATATATTTAATGTCTAAATATAATGCAATATAAAAAAATAAATCCGGACACAAATATCGTTATTATTGTACCTTGATTCGTTATAACTGTCAAGCGATTGCGTCCTCGTGCAGATAATTTATATTATGGCCAAAAAAGAACATTCTAAACCAAAGTTGACATTGTTTGTATAAAGTCGATATGATATAATAAAAAAAATATTCGGTTATACTAAAGGATGGTTCAAATGAAACAGGTTGAAATCTATACTGACGGCGCCTGCAGCGGAAATCCGGGCCCGGGCGGCTGGGGAGCCGTGCTCCGCTACAACGGGGCTGAAAAGGAAATCAGCGGCGGCGCGGCCGACACGACCAACAACCGGATGGAGCTGACCGGGGTGATCGAGGCCCTCCGCCTGTTGAAGGAACCCTGCGAAGTGACCCTGTGCAGCGATTCCAAATACGTCTGCGACGCGATCAGCAAGGGATGGGCAAAGAGCTGGAAAAAAAACGGCTGGCGCAAGGCCGACAAAAAACCCGCTCTCAATTCGGACCTGTGGGAAGCGCTGCTGGCGCTTCTTGAAAAGCACCGGGTGACCGTCCAGTGGACCAAGGGGCATGCCGGACACCCAGAAAACGAGCGCTGCGACCGGCTTGCCGTAGCCGCCGCAGAAAAATTCAAATAATCATCGTTAGACTATTGAAACATATACCAATTCGGTGTATATTATTTGCAGGACATATTCCTATCAATTCAATAATATATTAAGTAAAGGTGATAAGATGGCACGTTTTGTTTACGCGGACAACGCCGCGACGACTCCCGTTTCCAAATCCGTTCTGGAAGCGATGGAGCCTTTCTATACTCAATATTACGGAAATCCCTCCAGTTTGTATTCTGTGGGACGGACGGCCAAAAAACCGCTTGAGCAGGCGCGGGAAATCGTTGCCCAGTGCTTGGGCGCATTGCCGAATGAAATCTTTTTCACGTCCGGCGGCAGCGAAGGCGACAACTGGGCGCTAAAGGGCGTTGCCCATGAGCAGGCGAAAAAAGGAAAAAAACATATTATCACTTCCAAGTTTGAGCATCACGCGATCCTCCACTCCTGTGAAGCGCTTGAGAAAGAGGGTTTTGAGGTCACCTATCTGGACGTCCACAGCGACGGCCTTGTCAGACCGGAAGAGCTGGAAGCGGCGATCCGTGACGATACCTCGATTGTTTCCATTATGTATGCGAACAACGAAATCGGCACCATCCAGCCGATCGCCGAGATCGGGCTTATCTGCAAAAAGCACGGCGTGATTTTTCACACCGACGCGGTACAGGCCGTAGGCAACCTCCACATCGATGTCAAGAAGCAGAATATCGACCTGCTGTCTCTCTCCGGCCATAAATTCCACGCGCCGAAGGGCGTCGGTGCGCTGTATATCCGCAACGGCATCAAAATGCCGAACCTGATCGACGGCGGCGCACAGGAACGCGGCCGCAGAGCCGGGACGGAAAACGTCGCCGGAATCGTGGGTCTGAGCGTTGCGCTGAAAGAAGCCTGTGCAAATATCGACGAGCGTGCCGAACGTCTCACAAAGATGCGGGACAGGCTGATCGACGAGCTGCTGAAAATCGACCGTTCCCACATCAACGGCGACCGGGTAAAACGTCTGCCGGGCAATATCAACATGTGCTTTGAGGGCATTGAAGGCGAATCGCTTCTGTTAAGGCTTGACCTGAACGGAATCTGCGCCTCCTCCGGTTCGGCCTGCACCTCCGGCTCCCTCGACCCAAGCCACGTGCTGCTGGCGATCGGCCTTCCCCATGAAATTGCCCACGGTTCCCTGAGAATCACCTTCAGCGAACAGAACACGGAGGAAGACGCCGATTATATTCTGGAGGTGCTTCCGAAAATCATAGAGTATCTCCGTTCCATGTCCCCGCTTTGGGAAGAAATCGTCTCCGGACAGAAGTCTTATTCTCAGAACATTTTTTAAGGAACAGGTTCCTATTTATAATTACTAAGAGAGGTAATGAATATGGCATACAGCGAAAAAGTGATGGACCATTTTGCGAATCCGCGCAACGTCGGTGAAATTCCGGACGCAAGCGGCGTCGGCGAGGTCGGTAACCCCAAATGCGGGGATATTATGAGGATGTACATTAAGGTTGACGGCGACGTCATTTCAGACGTTAAGTTCAAGACCTTCGGATGCGGCGCCGCGATTGCGACCAGCTCCATGGCGACCGAGCTGATTAAAGGAAAAAAGATTGAGGACGCTTTAAAGCTGACAAACAAAGCGGTTATGGAAGCGCTGGACGGTCTTCCGCCGGTCAAGGTGCACTGTTCCGTACTGGCCGAGCAGGCAATTAAAGCCGCTGTTTCGGACTATTACAAAAAGAAGGGGATTGACCCCGGCCCGCTGGTCGGTGAGATTCCGGAATGTGAGTCCTGCGCCTGCGACCTGCACTAAGAAGATTCCCTGCAAAAAGAGTTTATTACAGAACACCGAAAATATAATTACACAAAGAGCCGGAAAGAACGTGGTTGACATTCTTTCCGGCTCTTTGCTCATCAATTTCGGAGAATATCGATAGGAGCAAATTTATTTCCCCGCGGCCGACCGGCTCGCTGGTTGGCAAGATTCCGGAATGTGAGTCCTGCCTTCGATCAGAGGGTCTTAAAGTCAGGCAAGATAATCGGGCTTCCTGATTTTTTCTTTGTTTCCGTTATCACAAACCGTCCTTTGCCCTTTTCAGTTGGGAGAATGGAAAATCGATGGAGGAATTGCATTCCATTTTCATTGCTATTTAAAATAACGCCACCGCTATAGTCTTTATTAACAAGATAAATCGGCTGAGTATTAAAATTTTCATAAAGATCAATCCCTTTAAGAGAATCCTTCAAAGCTGACTGCAAAAGCACTAAATCGGCTTTTCTGTACGCTGGGTCATAAGAAGTGGACGCTTTATAATAGTCGGATAAATCAATTCCAAAAGTAGAGGCGATTTGGTCGGTGCGGTTTTGATAAAACTGCTGCAGCTTTACATATTTATCTATAGAATCTTTCGTTTCTAAAGACACCAAGCCGTAATGAGTCGCCTTAATGTTTGAATGATCCGCAAAATCAAGTAAGGTCAGATCATATTCATTGGATCTTACTTTGGATGCAAAAAGTCCTTTAGTAACATGATTGGGATTTGTACTATCTACCACTAAACTCGTAAACAGCATTGAGTAAGCGAAATCATTTGTCTCTTTATTATTAGTTAACAAAAATTCTTTGTAAGTTTTTTCCGCCTGAGCGCATAAATCAAGAACATCTTTGTTAAGCGGTAAGTTCTCATAAGATATGTAATTTTTGAACATGGAGTTTTCCAAACATTGATGCAGTAATTTTTCATCATCAATATTGGCTAAGGCCATCTCCGCATCGGGTTCTGATGTTTCTGCAGCTTCCCACTGGCTTTTTTCCATGCTAACTGGAACTCCTTCAATCTGTATGTTCTCCGTATGCGGTAATGTATTACCTGTCTCTTATACACATCTCCGAGCCCACGAGACATGCGCAGATCT
>UREO01000047.1 GCA_900546895.1 uncultured Oscillospiraceae bacterium | reverse complement strand
TGTATAAGCGCTTTACTAAATAGTCTGGATGAAACTACATAACAGCCTCTTATGTAATACCACTTGGCATCATTCTCCGTTTCTCTTAACGCACTGTCAAAATTTTCTCCTTCAACGAAAAATCGTGCATAAAAAATACGTCTTAGTTGGGCTTTTAAAGTCGCTTCAAGACGTATTTTTTTTAGGCTATTAATTTGTGCAATTTGCTATTGGAAATTCATTTTGCAACTGTCCACCGTCTGACTAACAAGAATTTCAAGTATGAGAGAAGGACAAGAAGTCAAGACCGGCAACTCCCGATGCATAGCAGCGGACACCGGCCTTAGAAATCGAGCATCGTTTTCCCGGTTCCTGCCAATTGATAGAAGTCCCTTCGGAAATCAGTGTCCGCCTTATCGGTGGCAGGATGCCGGATCAGCATCTCCATCACGTCGGGAGCCGCCGTCACCGCCGATACCCCGGCCGCGCACAGCTCCGTAATCTGGCGGGAATTTTTAAAGCTGGCAGCCAGAACCCCGCAGTCCATTTTTTGTTCGGCAAAAATGGTTTGAATCTCTTTTACCGCCTGCACGCCATCCACTCCCATGTTATCGATCCGGTTTACATAGGGAGCCACATAGCTTGCTCCGGCTTTCGCTGCAAAAAACGCCTGCATCGGCGCATGGACGACTGTCGCGGTAACAGACACCCCTTCCTTGGAAAGGCCCTTCATGGCTTTGATGCCCTGCGCAGTTACAGGGATTTTTACATAAATATTTCCGCCGATCGTATTGACAATATGATGTGCTTCTATGACCATCTTTTCCGCGTTTTCGGACAGGAGCTGCACATGAAGCTGTGCGTCTGAAAGCAAAATTTCTCTGATTTTCTTCAGATGTCCCATGGGACTTTGTTTTTCCCTGTTCAAGATGGTGGGGTTGGTAGTAACCCCATCAATAGGAAACAGGTCGCATAATCTTTTTATTTCCTGCAGATCGGCCGTATCCAATAATAAAAGCATTCGTTTCTTTCCTCCATTTCAATATGATATATGATCATTACAGGCATTCTCTGTCGATTGCCCTCACCGTTTTTCTCAAAGGCAGAATCCGTGAGGCGGAAACGGACAGTTCATCGATTCCAAAGTCCAGAAAAGTCTGTGTCAGCTCCGGGTCCGCGCCAAGCTCCCCACAGATACCGACCTGAATCCCATGCCTGTGTGCGCTTTCCGCCGTCATCTGAATCAATTTCAGTACAGCGCTGTGATGCGGATGATAGAACCGCTCCAGATTTGGATTCTGGCGGTCCACCGCCAAAGTATACTGGGTAAGATCGTTGGTCCCGATACTGAAAAAATCCACCTCGGCAGCCAGTTCGTCACTGACAAGCGCCGCTGCGGGCGTCTCCACCATAATTCCCGTTTTGATATCCGGACGAAAGGCCAGCCCCTCCGCCAGAAGATCACGTTGCACTTCCTGCACGATTTTTTTGCAGTCGCGGACCTCTTCCACCGAAGTGATCATAGGGAACATGATTGCAAGATTTCCGTAAACTGAAGCGCGGTATAACGCGCGCAGCTGCGTGCGGAAAATTTCCGGTCTGGTCAGGCAGATACGGATGGCCCGGCAGCCCATAGCCGGATTTTCTTCCTTAGGCATCTGAAAATAATCCACCTGTTTGTCGGCGCCAATATCCAGCGTCCGTATGATGACTTCTTTTCCTTCCATCTTTTCAACGGCAGTTTTATAAATCTGGAATTGCTCTTCCTCCGCAGGAAAGTCGCTGCGTCCAAGATAGATAAACTCGCTGCGGAACAGGCCGATTCCGCCCGCGTCATTTTCCAGCGCCGTTTCCACGTCGGACAGGCTGCCCACATTCGCATATATTTTGATTTTCCTTCCGTCCTTTGTAATATTTTCTTCCCCTTTTAACTGCTGAAGCTCCGACGCGGTTTCCAGCTGTTCCGCCTTTGCCTTTCCGTAAACACGGAGAGTCTCTGCATCAGGGTCCAGATAAATGGTTCCGGAGGCCCCGTCGACAACGGCCTGCCGTCCGCCGCAGTCCGGATTCAGGGACTTGCCCACGGCTACGACGGCGGGAATCCCCATGCTTCTGGCCAAAATGGCCGTGTGTGAATTCGACGACCCCTTCGCCGTGATGAAGGCAAGGATTTTGGATTTATCCAGTTTTATTGTCTCACCCGGAGTAAGGTCGTCCGCGGCGAGAATTACCGGCTGATCAGATTGAATTTCCTGCGCCGCCGCACCCGAAAGGATTTTCACAAGGCCGGAAAACACCTCCCGGATATCCGAAGTGCGCGACCTGAGGTATTCGTCCTGCGAGCCGGCAAGCACCTGCTCCGCGGCGGAAGCGGCCTGATGAACGGCATACTCGGCGTTGATTTTCTCCGTCCGAATGATTTCTTCAACCGACCGGAAGAAATCTTCATCCTCCAGCATCATCTGATGAATCTGAAAAATCCGGGCGTCTTTTTCCCCTACCTCCTCTACGGCTTTCTTAAACAGCGTTTCCAGTTCCGCTGTTTCCTGCCGTACGGCCGCATGAAAGCGCCCGATTTCCTTTTCGATGTCTTCTACCTTGTATTTTTCGATCTGTTCCTGATGGAATGTAAAGTAGCGGATTGTTCCTATTGCGATCGCGCCAAAAACGCCTTTACCATTCAAAGTTACCAACGTCGTTTCCTCCTTTAAAAGCCTGATGAAGCAGGCAGGGGTAATTGCTTCATCAAAATTCATCCCCGAAAAGAAATCTGATCCACCGGATGATAAAAGCCGGTGGATCAGGCGTTATTCTCCCAGTCCGGATTCGATTGCCGGGATGATCGCATGCAGCGCTTTGATTTCATCCTCACCGTTACATCTGATCTGAATCTCCGTACCGTTCTGGATACCGGCGGCAAGCAGCCCCATGATGGATTTGGCATTATACTCTTTTTCGCCGATGACCACTTTTACATCCGACGCAAACTGCTGCGCGATTTTCGCCAGCACACCGGCCGGTCTGGCGTGAAGTCCGAATTTGATTCTGATAACAATTTTCTGATTAACCATAAGATCGTTCTCGCTTTTCTGTTATTTTTTGAATGTTATGGTGGACCGTTATTCAGATTTATTTGTTGTTAAATACTTTCATCGCTCTTTTGGCGTCCTCTTTCATTCCTTCCATTCCCACGAGGACAATGTCATGGAAAAATACCTTTTCGTCCTCTTTTTTGCCTCTTACATGAGCGGCGACGGCATCCCCTCCCGTCAGGGACATATAGGTGTAGTAATTGATCTTGGCAATACCGCGGCTGATGGCTTCACGGTAGCCTTCATCCGATACCCCGGAGCCGCCATGCATAACAAAGGGCATATCAATCTTGTCCTTCACTGCCGTAATGCGGTTGAAATCCAATACCGGCTTGGTAAGGTAAACGCCGTGCGTCGTCCCAAAGGCAATGGCCAGCGCGTCCACGCCGGTTTTTTCCGCAAATTCTTTCGCAAGGTCCGGATTGGTATAGCAGTCGTCCAGACTGGCGTAGCTGGAGGAATCCACCGCGCCGCGGCCTTCGCCGCCGCCGATCGCGGAGGTGAAAATATGGCCCAGCTCTGCTTCCACCGAAACTCCCACGGAATGGGCGATCCGGACAATCTCCGTCGTCTCCGCCAGATTTTCTTCATAGGTTTTGCCCGAGGCGTCATACATGATGGAGGTAAAGCCCAAACGAATTGCCTGTATGCATTTGTCAAAGGAAACGCCGTGATCAAAATGGACACAAACGGGAACCTTTGCCTTTTTTGCAAAATCCAGCATAACAGGGCCGATGACATCCATTGGTATGTACGAGTCGTGCAGCTCTGCGTGCGCTAAAATAACGGGCACATTCAGTTCCTCGGCCGCGCTCACCACCGCCATGACCGCCTCCAGATTCGGAACATTGAAGGCCCCGACGGCATATTTCTTTTCTTTTGCGTCCCGCAGGATTTCATTGAGTGTAACTAACATCTTCCGCATCTCCATTCTATTTTTAGTTGAGAATCAAATTCTTCTGCCGTATGTATTCACAGGAATTTATTTAATATGTCAAATATAAATTTTCAGATTGGCTCCCTCACATTTTTAAAACGACCCTGAATTTGTCTCCCTTGATCGCAGACTCAAGCGCGCTCTGAATATCTTCAAACCCGTAAACCTCGCTGACAAAGGGCTTTACATTTACAACGCCTTCCGAAAGCATACGGGTTGCCCTGATAAAATCACGTTCATTGGAATTCGCGGTGCCGAGGATCTGCACCGCCCCCTTGTGAAGCCAGTCCGGGCTGAATTTGACAGGGGTGTCCGGATAGAATGAGCTGTACAGGACGACTTTTCCCATCTGCCCGGCACACTTGATCGCGTCTTCCGCGACAGCGGCGATCGGCGTCGTATCAAATACAACCTGCGCCCCGATTCCCCCGGAAATTTCTTTCACCCTGTCCCGCAGATTTTCTTCGGACGGGTTCACCGTATAGGCCGCGCCCAGCTCCTTCGCGAGCTTCAGCCGCTCCCCGTTTACGTCGGATGCGACAACAACCGCTCCTTTTCTGACGGACAGCAGCACATGGAGCAGCCCCATAATGCCGCAGCCGATGACAAGCACCGTGTCCCCGAACTGAACGTTAGCGGTCTCCACACTGTGCAGGACACACGAAAGAGGCTCCGTGATAGTCGCTTCTTCGGCTGAAATCTTGTCATATTTAAAAAGGTTCTCAGGAGGGACCAGTAAATATTCGCTGAATCCTCCCATCCCTTTTTCGGGAAGACCCTCCAGATGCTTGCTGTGGTCAAAGTATTCGCAGCTCTGCGTATTTCCCGTTTTGCAGAAGTAGCAGTTCTGGCAGGCAAGCATGACACCCACCGCTACCCTTTCCCCGACTTTCCACTGACGTTTGTCCACCCTGGACCCCATTTCAACAATCCGGCCCACCATTTCATGTCCGCCGATAAAGGGGAATTCCACTTTTTTTACGCCGGTATATACTCTCTGCTCCCATGTACAAATCGCACAAGCGTCAATTTTTACCAGCACATCTTCCTTTCCCACCTGCGGAATCGGGCATTGCCGCAGTTCTACTTTTTTCAGGCCTGTGAAAACAGCCGTTTTCATCGTACCATCCATTTCTTCAACCTCCAATTTATATAACATTTACTAAAATGTTTGTTGTCTGTGTAACATCGGTCATATTCCTATGGCCGGCGATTTCCCATAATTCAGATGGAACAGTTCGTGCAGAAGGACACAAAAGAGTCCCATTTTTTCACATAAGCCACACGCTTGACCAGATAATACCGGCCGCTCGGCAGAGTTGCCGCAGGCGGCCGGCATACTATCAGAATATTCCCAACAGGCCGCAGACAGCGCCCAATGCAATCAGGATAAACAGGACGGTCGTAGACTTCATCCGTCTGTTTTTCAACAGGAACAAGGTGCCCAGGGTAATAAGCAGCGGAATGATGCCCTTGAACAGCTTATCAAAAACGTCGGCCTGCAGGGACAGCTTCACCGCGCCGATCTGGATGATCAGCGGAGAAGAGACCGCCACAAACGAGGAGGCCAACGCACCCAGGACGATCGCCCCCATTGCCGAAGCGCCCGTGATAATCATTTTCAGCTGATTTCCGCCCAGCAGGGACTCCAATCCTTCTTTGCCGAGCTGATATCCTTTCATCCAAACAATGTAGGCAATCGGCAGCATAATGCCGAACATCAGAAGGCCGTAGAGCACCGGGCCCATCAGGTTCCCCTGCGCTCCCAGGCTGATGCCGAACGCAAGCAAGATCGGCGTGAGCGTACCCTGCCACAGTGTGTCGCCGATTCCCGCGAAAGGACCCATCAGTCCGGTTTTTACACCGTTGATCGCTTCATCGCTGATGTCCGCGCCGTTCGCCCTTTCTTCCTCCATGGCGATGACGATTCCGTTGATGACCCCGCCGAAATGCGGTTCCGTGTTGTAAAACTGCATATGGCGAAGGATCGCCGCTTTGTACTCTTCGGGATTGTCGCCGTACAGTTTTTTAATGATGGGAGACATCGAATAGACCAGTCCGGTTGCCTCCAGACGTTCATAGTTGTAGTTGGCATGGGAGAAAAAGGTCCATCTCCAGAATGCCTTTACTACGTCCTTTTTCGATAATTTTTTTGCCTTTACGGCATTGTTGTTCGTTTCTGCCATTCTATTTCACCCTTTCTCCGTTATCCTGCAAGGCTGTTGCCCGCAGAAGAGTTTCCTTCCGTCAGTTTCGTATAGAAATATGCGACAATGCCGGCCATAATGGCGATGGTAATAACATTCAGACTGGTGTACGTCTTCAGAATGAAGCCAAGGATAAAGAACAGCAGGGTCCCGGGCCGGCTGATGGCACGAAGATTCATCGCGATTCCAATAGCCGGAAGGATCTGGCCGATTACCTGGAGTACGTGCAGCGGAGTCCCCGTCAGCGCCTTGATCATCGGGGAAATATAGCTGACGCCGAAGTATGCACCCAGCGCAACCGGAACCACACAGATGAGGAACATAAAGATCTGCGGCGGAACAATATGTAGGAAACAGATTTTTTTCAGATCGCTTTCCGCGGCGGCTTTATCCGCCATATGGACAAAGAACACATCCACCGTCATATGGAGAACCCAGATCAGTGTTCCCAGAAGGCCCAGCGGAATTGCGACCATTGTGGCAACGGCCGGCTGCACATTCGCGGCCAGCGCCAGAGCGGTTCCAAGGCTTCCTGCAAGGCCCGGGTCCACCGGGACGGTTCCGCCTGCCGAAATAAACGCAATATACGGCAGATTGATCGCGGCGCCGATGATACATCCCTGTACCGGATCCCCCATAATGAACCCGACAACGGTACCTGCCACCAGCGGTTTGTACATGAAGCTGATACTTCCCAACAGAGTCAGCCACGGTGTACCGACGGTGCCGAGGTAATAAACCACGCCGATCAGAAACGCTTGCAATAAAGTAATATGCACTGTTTTTTCCTCCCCTTTTTTAATATATAAATGCTGTACCTACAGCAATTTCGATATATCCGTTGCCTTGTCTTCGGCAATAATCTGGATCGTTACAGTACATCCGGTCGCTACAATTTTTTTGAAGATTTCCTTTTCTTCCTCCGAAACCGCGATATTTTTATAGAATTTCTTTCTGGTCCCGCTTACGCCCATTCCGCCGACATTGACTTTGTCAAGAGTCACGCCGTTTTCCATCATCCGCCAGATGGTGGCAGGTAATTTGGCCAGGATAATGACCTTATCCTTCGGTGAAAATCCTTTTTTGATTCTTTCGCTCGCATTGGCAATGTTATAGATTTCGAGGGATATGTTGGCGGGCAGCACAGTGGCCAGCACTCTTTTCATAAACATATCCTTTGCGACGCCGTCGTCAACAATCATAATTTTGTTCGCGCTGGTGTAATTCAGCCATGATGTCATTACCTGTCCGTGAACCAGTCTGTCATCGATTCTTGTCAAAACGATTTCGCTCATGATTCTTTCCACTCCTTCTTAATTCCCCGATCAATTCATCAGGGATCTGAACATTTCGTGAAGTTCAATGAAACTGCTTTCCCCCGCCGCAATGCAGTTTTTTTCCAGCTGCTCCACTGTACAGCCCTTTCTCATGGTGAGCGCCTCGACCATCATGGGCATATTTACCCCCGCAATACACAGGAATTCACTGGAGCACATGCATTTCAGAACGAGGTTGGCCGGGGTGCCTCCGTAAAAATCAACCAGTACAAGTACCCCTTCCCCTTCATCCAGTTCCTTCACCGCATTGAGGATCTCTTTTTCAAGTTCCTCCGGGGCGTCTCCGTGGTGCAGACCCAGCGCCCTGACGTTGCTCTGAGGCCCCGCGATCAGTTCGACTGATTCCACACATGCTTTTCCCAAATCGCCATGGGTAACAACCACCACTCCGATCATTCCTTTTCACCTCCTTCATTGTCATACCGAATTATTTATACCAAATGTTATTATTATTAAAATACATTTGGTACCTATCTCTCGTGTTTTTAATATAGCATGCCGCGCCATTAGTGTCAATAATATTTGATTGATTTAAATTAATTTGTACATTAATTACATACGGCTTTAACCATATTCTTAATATTGCACAAATAAATATCAAAATATATTTATATATAGGCATTAAATCCAAACCGTTGGCATTTAATTAACAAGCAAATTTTCTTTAAGATGAGCTCGTTATTAAAAATACAAAAGGTCTACTATTTTTTAATAAATTTGCCCTTTTCCTAAATATGGTATCCATTGGCGCACATCCTGTTCTATTGGAAAAATCCGCGCTGTTTTGTTCGAAAAGGCTAATATATCTGTAGAAAAATGGAAGAACCAGCGCATTTTAGAGATGTTTTTTTATTGTATACTGGAATTTATCGAAAAATGCTTTTCTAAAATAAATACCACTTGTATTTTAAATGAATCGGTGCTATGATAATATCAGGTTTTAAAAGCAAACCCTATTTCACAGAACTGGGGGAAGATGATCGTGCGTACGGTACAGCGAAAACCATTTTACATATCCGCCTCCGTATCCTGTATGGACCTGTGCAATCTGCAAAGTCAGATCAAAGAGGTTGAACAGTCATCCGTGTCCTTTTTCCACTTTGATGTTGTCGACGGACGTTTTAACGATTGCTTTATATTGGGCCAGACTACACTGGAAAAAATGCGTCCGGTGACTGCACTTCCCATTGAAGCGCACCTTGCAGTCTACGAGCCTGAGAAATACATAGAGTCCTTTGCTAAGGCGGGCGCGGACTATATTTCCGTCCATTACGAAGCCATGCAGAACCCTCTTGCGACCTTTGACCTTATCCGAAGGTACGGTTCTCAGCCTGTTCTAGCCTATAAGTGCACAACCGAACCCGGCGATGATTTTATATCCCTCTCAAGGGAGGTTCCTATGATTCTCAAATTAACCGTAAACCCCGGATTTTCCGGCCAGAAAATCCAGATCCAGGCAATAGAGCATATCCGCCAAATGCGCCGGATGCTGAACAATGACGGGCTTACCGTGGATATTCAGGCCGACGGCAACATAAACATCACAACGATACCACTTGTCACACAGGTGGGTGCAAATGTTCTTACGGGAGGAACCTCCGGACTTTTTACAGGCAAAAAGAGTATTTCAGAAAATGCACTGGATATGCTCCGAGCCATAAAACCCCATATTCCTGCATCCTAAGGAAAAGAAAATGTCTCATTAACAGTATTCGGGAGGAATTTCCAATGGTAAAAAAAGAAACAGACAGCGAGAGCAAATCGCTTTATCTGCAAATTAAAAACGATATTCTGGAATTGTATGGCGACAAGGACTATTTTTTCAGTCTGCCGAGCGAACGGGAGCTGTGTGAAAAATTCGACGTCAGCCGCTCCACCATCAGAAAGGCGATGGATTTGCTGGAAGCGGACGGAAAGATCATCCGGATGCGCGGAAAAGGGGCCTTTTTCACAGGCAATCAGGCAGACAGCTGCCACCGGCTACACAGCGGGATCGGTTTTTATAACGACGAGCTGGATCAGGGCAAGATCACCAAAAGCAAGGTGCTCCTTCAGAATGTGGAGCATGCGTCGTCCCAGATCGCGGAAAAGCTGGGGATTGCACAGGATGACGACGTCTTTCATCTGCTGCGTCTCAGATTTATCGACGATCAGCCCGTGACCCTGACGGAAAGCTATATTCCCCTGTACATTTCCCCCGATCTGATAAAAATCGACTTTACCGATAAGTCGCTTTACAATACTTTCCGGGAGCATGGGATTAATCCCGACGTGGAATATCAGGCCATTGAAGTCCGTCCGGCAAACGCTTATCAGGCCATGCATCTGCAGATCGACCCGGGAGACCCGCTGATGATTCTTTTCGCTCTGGCGCATGACAGCGACAACAGAATTATCGAATACGTCACAACAAAGGTCTCTGCCTATAAAACCCGGTTTGAATTCAACCGGGATGCACATGCCCGGTAATCCGTTTCTGCGTAGCACATCTGCTCTGCAGAAACCGCTTATCAGATGGAGGGAAGGAGTAATAATCATGAATCCTGAAGCTTTTTCTATTTCCGATTACTTGGATCAGACCTTTCCCTGCGACTGTGGAAAAAACCATAGCACCAGCCTGAAGGATGTGGACATATCCTCCGGAGCTGTGGAAAAGCTTCCACACTACATCCAAAAGAACGGCCACCGCAGATCCTTTCTTGTCTGTGATGCCAATACTTACAAGGCAGGCGGAAAAAGAGTCAAAGAAATACTGGATAAGGCCGGATGCGAAAATTCCTTGTATGTTTTAAATCAGGAGGACGTTGTTCCGGACGAAGAAGCCCTCGGCGAAGTAATCGCCGCTTTCGACAGGAGCGCGGACCTCATCATTGCCGTCGGCACCGGAACCATCAACGATCTCTGCAAATTTATCAGCTATAAGCTGGGGCTCGACTATTTTATCGTCGCGACCGCACCCTCCATGGACGGTTTCGCTTCCGACGGCGCCCCTTTGATTATCCGGCATTTAAAAACGACCTACCCCACCCACATCCCACAGGTCATCATCGGGGATCTGGACATTCTCTGCAAAGCGCCTATGAATATGATTACGGCCGGACTGGGCGACATTCTGGGGAAATATACCTGTATTACCGACTGGAAAATTTCTCATATAGTAAACGCAGAATATTACTGTCAAAACATTGTCAAGATGGTGGATATCTCCATTCAAAAGGTTGTCGGCAATATTGAACTGGTAAAAACCCGCGACCCGAAGGTGATCGGAAACATTATGGAAGCGCTGGTGCTGACGGGCATGGCAATGGGGTTTGCCGGAAATTCCCGTCCCGCCTCTGGCAGCGAGCATCATATTTCCCATTTCTGGGAGATGAAATTTTTATTTGAAGGGCGCAAGCCCGTGCTTCACGGAACGAAGGTCGGGATCGGAACGGTCGCCGTTGTTTATCTTTATAAAGAGCTTGCAAAGATGTCCGTCGATTTTGAAAAAGCGTACCGTACCGTCCAGAATTTTGATTACGGTCAATGGGAGAAAAAAATCACGGCTACCTTCGGCCCGGCCGCCCCGGGCGTCATCGAGTTGGAAAAGAAAGCGAAAAAGAATGCGCCGAGAACCCATGCGGTACGCATCCGGAGCATTGAGCAGCACTGGCCGGAAATTCTGGAAATCATTTCGCGGCTGCCGTCTGTGGAGGAAATAGAAACGATGCTGTCCAGACTGGATGCGCCGATCAATCCCCGCCAGGTGGGCGTGGATGACGAAACGGTGGTGGACAGCATTCTTGTTGCCAAGGAGGTGCGCGACCGTTACACGCTGCTGCAGCTTTTATGGGATCTCGGTATTGCGGAGGAAATGGCGCTGAAAGCAGCCGATTATTTTAAAAGCCAACAGCCGAAAGACCGGGACTCCGCTGTTTAGCTGTTTGTATCTCCCGTTCCGGTTTTGCCCTGTTGACTTGACACGGCAAAACGGGCATGATATAGTAAGAACGATAAAAATAAGAACTGGAGTTGAAAAGATGCGCAATTTTTCTTGCTGACTATGAATTGAATAGTGTACTCCAAAAGAAGCAGTGTTTGTGCTGTTTGTTTTGCTGTGCGTAAGCAGGAAAGTTTGCAAGTTTCATACCCCGGAATTCGGAATAAAGTTCAGAACATCTCCATGCCTTTGTGCGTGGAGTGTCCGGCGCTGTATTTTCGGTCTGCAGGAATTGACTTTCCTGCAGACCTTTTATTTTTATCGGAGGTGCATGCTTATGTCGCTGATTCAGATCAGCAACCTGACCTTCTGCTATGACGGAAGCTATGATACCATATTTGAAAACGTCTCTTTCCAGATCGACACCGACTGGAAGCTTGGATTTACGGGCCGGAACGGGCGGGGAAAAACCACGTTTCTAAATCTTCTGATGGGAAAATACGAGTATGCCGGAACGATCTCGTCTTCCGTGCCGTTCGACTATTTCCCCTTCGACATTCCGGACAAAGCGCAGGACACGCTGGACGCGGTCAACAGCATCTGCCCTCAGGCGGAGCTCTGGCAGTTGAACCGGGAGCTGTCCCTGCTGAACGTTTCACAGGACGTCCTGTACCGCCCATTTAAGACACTAAGCAACGGGGAGCAGACCAAGGTTCTACTGGCCGCGCTGTTTCTAAACGACCATCATTTTCTGCTGATTGACGAGCCGACCAACCATCTGGACATGGAGGCCCGCAAAATCGTCGGCGATTATCTGAACACAAAAAAGGGATTTATTCTGGTTTCCCACGACCGTGCGTTTCTGGACCGCTGCATCGACCACGTCCTGTCCATCAACAAAACCAATATTGAAATCCAGAAAGGGAATTTTTCTTCGTGGCTGCATAACAAGGAAATGCAGGACCAGTTTGAAACCGAGGAAAACGCAAAGCTGAAAAAACAGATCGGCCAGCTTTCCGCCGCCGCGAAAAGAACCGCCGGATGGTCGGATAAAGTGGAAAAAACAAAAATCGGCAGTTTGAATTCCGGCCTGAAGCCGGATAAAGGCTATATCGGCCACAAGGCGGCCAAAATGATGAAACGGGCGGGCGCGATTGAAGCGCGCAAGGAAAAGGCGGCGCAGGAAAAGGCACAGCTTCTGAAAAATTTTGAAACAGCCGAAAGCCTGTCCGTCAAGCCGCTGGAATACCCCAAAAACAGGCTGGTCGAACTCGAAAACCTCTCCGTGCTTTACGGGGACAAAAGAGTCTTCGACGGTCTTTCCTTCACGGTCAGCCGGGGCGACCGGATCGCGCTGTGCGGCAAAAACGGCTGTGGAAAATCCAGTATTCTCAAGCTTCTGACCGGAGAAGAAATTAATTTCACCGGTGGGCTGCAGATGGGGAAAAATCTGATCATTTCTTACGTTCCCCAGGATACCTCCTTTCTGCGGGGAAATTTAAAAGATTACGCGGAAGAAAGCCATATTGACGAAAGCCTGTTCAAAGCGATCCTGCGCAAGCTGGACTTTTCAAGGACGCAGTTTGAAAAGGACATGATGGATTTCAGCGGAGGCCAGAAAAAAAAGGTACTCATCGCAAAAAGCCTCTGCGAGCGGGCGCACCTGTATCTTTGGGATGAACCGCTCAATTTCATCGACGTTCTGTCCCGGTTGCAGATCGAGGAACTCCTTCTGAAATACCGACCGACCATGCTGTTTGTGGAACACGACAGTTCGTTTGTCGGCTCCATAGCAACCCGTCAGATTGTTCTTTAAGCTTTGAAACATTATCACCAAAGTCAACCATCTGAAACTCTTGAATTTAATAAATTATTTCGCTTGTAAAACAAAAAAATGATGTTATAATAATAATGTACACTAATTTCTGTCTCTTATACACATCTCCGAGCCCACGAGACATGCGCA
>UREO01000046.1 GCA_900546895.1 uncultured Oscillospiraceae bacterium | reverse complement strand
AGCTTCTGGACCAGTACACGGAGCACATACAGGCAATGAAAGAACAGGATATGGATATCGCGAGCGATTTTTTGGAGATGGCGGCGCGGCTGGTCTATATGAAAACTGTTTATCTGCTCCCGAAGCACGAGGAAGCGGACGAGCTTCGGCGGGAACTGAGCGGACAACTTCTGGAATATCAGGAATGCAAGCGTATCGCGCAGATTTTAGCCGAACATTTCAGTTTTAACGCTTTTGTCCGTGAACCTGCTGAAATACAGGTTGATCCCACTTACCGGCGCAATCATACGCCCGCGGAGCTTTTTCATGCTTACCATAACGCGGTGGGTAGGGGCAGGCGTCTGATTCCGCCGCCTCCCGAAGCGTTTTCCCACCTTGTTACGCACAAAACCGTAACGGTTTCCTCCCGGATCATTTATGTGCTGCGCCGCCTTTGGCAGAGAGACGGCATCAGATACGAAGAATTGTTTGAGGAAAAACGCGACAAATCCGATCTGGTGGCTACTTTTTTGGCGGTCCTGGAACTGGTGAAAGGGAAGCGGGTGCGTATCGAAGGCGGAAGCTGTAGCGCGGTGGTAAAATTAATCAATGGCGGTGTGAAAAATTGGAGATCAAGAAATTTCAGGGAGCAATAGAAGCGATCCTTTTCTCAAGCGGAGATCCGATTTCCGTTGACAAAATAGCGGACGTGCTGGATCTGGACAAGTCCACCGTCACGAAAATGCTCCAAAATCTGATGGACGAGTTCAACCGCGAAGAGACGGGCATTCAGATTGTAAAGCTGGAAGATCATTATCAGATGTGTTCCAATCCTCAATATGCCGAATATGTCCGCCGCATTCTGGATATGCGCCGTAACACCCCCCTGTCCCAGGCGGGCATGGAGGTGCTTGCCATTGTCGCCTATAATCAGCCGGTAACAAAGGCTTTTGTAGAGCAGGTCCGCGGTGTGGACTGTTCCGGGGTACTGGGTAGTCTGACTGCAAAGGGACTGGTCGAAGAGAGGGGCCGGCTGGAGCTTCCGGGAAGGCCGCTGCTTTACGGCACTACGCCTAATTTTTTGCGGTGCTTGAATATTTCTTCTCTCAGCGAACTTCCTCCTCTTGAAAAGTCACGGCAAAAGGAAAACGAAGCTGAGGAAATGGCGGACGTTTCCGCCGGATGACCGGATAAATGGATGAACTGCAGGAGGCGTTATGACAGCTTTATTGATTGTTTTGGGAATTGCCCTGTTTCTTTTTGTCCTTCTGCTCTTTCCTGTTTCCGTTTCCGCCTGCTTCGAACAGGAGTTTTCCGCGAAAATCAAGTATTTGTTTTTCAGCTATCAAATTCCGTCGGAACCCCAGGAAACCGGGAAACCGGAAAAAACTGGAAAGGAAGAAACAGGAGAAAAAAGTGACGCATATTCAAAATTCAGGGACATAATAAAGCGTAAGGGTTTATCCGGCTTTTTGGACATCATCAGTGAATTTGCCTCTATTGCCACAGGGGCGGCTAAAAAGCTTTTTTCTCACGTTGTCATTCAGCGTATTTTTGTTGATATTGCGGTTGCGGATGAAGACGCCGCTCAGGCCGCCATTTCCTACGGATACACCTGCTCTGTGGTTTATCCCGCAATGGCGATCCTTGTTACCCGAGTGAAATGCAAGGACTATCATATCCATATCGCTCCCGACTTCAATGAGAAGGAGTGCCGGATTTTCTTTACCTGCGAAATAAAAACAAAGCTGCTTTTTATTCTTTCGTCTATGCTGCCCGCGGTATTAAAATCACTGATGCTGCTGAAAAAAACAAAAATAAACCCGACTAAAATAAATAAAACGACAGATAAGGCGGTGCATTAAAAATGAGCGATCATCCTATTGAAGGCATGATGAATACAACTCTGGAAAAAATCAAACAAATGGTTGACATCAATTCCATTGTCGGCGACCCGATTACCGCACCGGATGGCTCCATTATTATTCCGATTTCCAAAATCAGCTATGGATTCGCTTCCGGCGGTTCCGACTTCCCAAGTAAAGTCCAGTCGGAAAAGAATTTTTTCGGCGGAGGTACCGGAGCCGGCGTTTCCATCAATCCGGTGGCTTTCATTACGATTTGCAACGGCTCGGTGAAAATGCTGCAGATTGATCCTTACAACAATACCGCGGACAGAGTGATCGGCATGTTCCCCGATATGGTCGATAAAATCAGCGGCCTTTTTAACAAAAAGGGCGAAGGGAAAAAATCAAAGAGCGCTGAAAACAAAAACGGGGATGATGTTTCACAGACAAAAGATGTGAAACTGGACGACCCGCAAATATAATTTTTCAATATTGAAGCAACCGCTTGCATATAAATTGATAGGCAGGTGGTTGTTTTGTTAAAAAAGAAAATATATTTATTTTTATGTTTGTTATTTTTCGCTTTTTCCTTTCCGGTTTTTGTATGGGCGGATGTTCAGCCGCAGGTTTCCGCAAAATCGGCGGTATTGATGAATGCTGACAATGGGCAGGTACTATACGCGAAGAACGAAAATGACAAACGGCCCATGGCAAGCACGACAAAAATCATGACTGCTCTGATTACCTTGGAAACCGCCGCGGTGGATAATAAAATCGTTACTATAACGGACAGCATGGTTCGGGTAGAGGGTTCCTCTATGGGCCTGAAGCCCGGCAATAAGCTCAGCCTAAAGTCTCTGGCGGAAGGGATGCTGGTCGTTTCGGGAAATGACGCGGCCAATTCCGCGGCAATCGCCATAGGCGGTTCTTTAGATGCCTTTGCGGAGCGAATGAATAAACGGGCGCAGCAGTTAGGGATGGAGGATACCCATTTTGTCACGCCCTCGGGCCTGGACAATTCGGAGCATTATACAACAGCCAGTGATCTGGCCAAATTGGCTATGGCGGCGATGCAGAATCCCGATTTTGCGGCAATCGCTTCCCAAAAGGCGGTCACGGTGCAATATGTGAATCCGGTTCAGACCATCCGTTTTACCAATCACAACAAGCTGTTGAGCATGTATGAGGGCTGTATTGGGGTAAAAACGGGCTTTACCAAAAAATCCGGAAGATGTCTGGTATCCTCGGCGGAACGGGAGAGGGTCTGTCTGGTCGCGGTTACGCTGGATGCGCCCGACGACTGGAACGATCATCAGAAAATGCTGAATTACGGGTTCGCGCAATTATCCTCGTATCCCGTTGACGACTCATCTTTCACTGTACAGATCCCGGTTGTGGGCGGTTCGTCGAACCAGATTATGGTGAAGGGCAGCGCAGGGAAAGAAATCGTTGTGACCGCTGATGAAATACCGAACATAAAAAGGACTGTTGAACTGCCCTCTTTTTTTTATGCGCCCGTACAGGAAGGGCAGACGCTTGGCGTTGTCAGGTACACGTTGAATGGGAAAACGCTTGCCACTACGGATCTGATTGCCGACGGGCAGGTTCCCATAGCTGTGACCCACAGAAATATGTTCCAGATATTTTGGGACTGGATAAAAGATCTGTTTTTATAAATGAAATATAAAGGATGTATTATACGATGGCAAAAGATGTTAGGCTGCAAAAAATGCTTGCGGACTGCGGGGTTGCTTCCAGAAGAAAGGCGGAAGAAATGATTTCCGCCGGGGAAGTAAAGGTAAATGGCATTACAGCGAAAATCGGCGATAAGGTAGATCCGAAAAAAGATAAGGTCAGCGTGAACGGCAGGCTGCTGGACACTCGTGTGAAGCCGGTCTATCTCATGCTGAACAAGCCGCGCGGTTTTATCACCACCATGAGTGATGAGATGGACCGGAAATGTGTGGCAGAGCTCATTAAGGATGTTCCGGAGCGTATTTATCCGGTGGGGCGTCTGGACAGGGAGTCCGAAGGGCTTCTGCTGATGACGAACGACGGTGAATTTGCCAACGCAATGACCCACCCGTCGCTGCACATTCCCAAAACCTATCGCGTAACGGTACATCCTTCCATTTCGGAAGACCAGCTGACCCAGATAGCGGTGGGAATTGTAATTGACGGCAGAAAAACCGCGCCCGCCAAGGTCAACGTTCTTTCTCAGGAAGCCGGGCGCGTGGTACTCGAAATCGTGCTGTACGAAGGAAGAAACCGCCAGATCCGCAAAATGTGCGAAGAGCTCGGTCTGGAAGTAGCACGGCTGAAGCGGATTGCGGTCGGTCCTGTAAAGCTTGGAATGCTCCAGCCCGGGACGTGGCGGTCCCTTACCTCTGAGGAAGTCAAAAAGCTCACTACCGGGGCAAAAGCGGACAAGCAGCATAAAGAAGCGGAGAGTGAAGCAGATGATTTCCATTCTGACATTAAACGATCAGGACAGAGCCGTCCGAATCATACGGACCGTTCCCGACGCAGAAAATAATGCGCGGGTTCTTGTGATGATGGATGGGGAGCGGGAGCTGGGCTATGTGGCCGTCGATATGCGGTCTTCAGTAATCCGAATGCTGAAAATGGAGATCGCCGGGTGCGAAAGCCTGGAAGAGCTGGATGTCCATAGCCGTTTGTGTGCGGACAGCATGCTCCGGGCTGCCGCCTCCTACGGAGCGGCGACCGGCGCGTATCGGATGGAATCCCGGATAGATGGGCTTCAGAAGTTCCTTTCCGGATGCGGTTTTCTGTGGTCAAATGATAAATTCACAAGTCCCTTATCGAATTTTGTAAGGATACGTCAAAAATAAACAAAATTTTCCGGAAATACTTGCTAACTTCTTTGTAATATATTATACTTAGTTTGATTTCGTTAATTTTTTTACATAAAAATTCAATATAAAACGGAGGAATGGAAAATGAGTAAGGTCGATTGTGCGGAACGGCTGCGCACCGCCCGTGACACGGCGAAAAATGCGACAGGCTATCGACGTATCAGCACTTTATTTGACGTAGGCAGCTTCAATGAAATCGACAGCTTGGCCAAATCCGGGGAAGATTATACGGAAGTTGTTGCGGGTTATGGCACAATTGAAGGCGTCCCCGCTTACGCTTTTGCCCAGAACAGCGATATTGCGGGCGGTGCCATGTCGAGCGCACAGGCCGCAAAGATCAAAAAGCTATATGATCTCGCCCTTAAAACAGGACTTCCTGTCGTTGGAATCTACGATTCTATCGGCGGCCGGCTGAAAGAGGGCGGCAATATGCTGGCCGCTTACGGTGATATTCTGTTGACCGCCAATAACCTTTCGGGTGTGGTTCCTCAGATTTCACTCGTACTGGGTCCCTGTATCGGTACGTCCGCGATGATCGCCGCCGGCGCCGATATTGTGGTGATGTCGGATCAGGGCGAGCTGACCATCGATACCAATGGGAAACACGGTTCTGCAGAGGAGGCCGCGGAGCTGGGTGTTTGCCATCTTGCTGCCGGTGACGAACAGGACGCGATTTCTTCCGTACGCAAGCTTGTTACCCTTCTGCCTTCCAATAATCTTTCCGGGGCTCCGATTCTGGATATGCAGGGTTCCGACGATACTGCCGACCTGACCGATGACTCCGATATCCATTCCATTCTTTCGGCAGTTTGCGATGACGACAGTTTCCTGGAGCTCAGTGAAAAATTCGGTAAGACCGCTGTTACGGGACTGTCCGAGATCGACGGCTCAACTACAGGCGTCATTGCCTTGACCGGCGTACTGGATGCGGACGCCTGTGCCAAAGCGGCGCGCTTTGTAAGGTTCTGTGACGCGTTTTCGCTGCCAGTCGTCACCTTTGTAAACGCTGAAAAATTCACTTCCCTGCGGGAAGCTTCCAAGCTGTCCAGCTGCTATTCGGAAGCAACGACCGGAAAAGTCACCGTCATTACCGGCTCGGCTTACGGTCCGGTTTACGTTGCGACAGCCGGGCGCGGAGCCAATGCCGATTATACTATGGCGTGGCCAAACGCGGCGGTTTCTCCGCTTGCACCGGAAACCGCGGCCGTGTTTCTCTGGAATGACCGTCTGGAAGGTTCCGTCGATCCTGTTGAGGACCGTAAGAAGTTGATTGAAGAATACAAAACGACGGAAGCGTCTCCGTTTGGCGCTGCTGCCCACGGATTTGTGGAAGACATTATTCTTCCGGAGGAAACAAGAATCCGCCTGATTGCCGCTTTGCAGATGATATCGGGCAAAAGAGTTTCGGGTCTTCCCAAGAAACACAGCAACATTCAAATATAGTTACCGCAGATCAATTTGAATTATTTAGGAGGTCAAACATATGAAAAACCTTAAAATAACCGTCAACGGCACTGCTTATGATGTTCAGGTTGAAGAAGTGAGCGGTTCCGCTTCCGTAGCCTCGGCTTCCGCACCCGCCGCTCCGGCTGCCAAAGCCGCGGCCCCCGCACCTGTTCAGGCAAGTGCTCCCGCTGCGCCGGCACCGGCTCCCGCTCCGAAGGCCGCTGTTCCGGCCGATGCGGAACTGATTTCTTCCCCGATGCCGGGCACGATCGTTTCCGTTAACGTAACTCTGGGTCAGACTGTGAAAAAAGGCGACGTTTTGCTTGTTTTAGAGGCGATGAAGATGGAAAATGAGATTATGGCTCCGCACGACGCTGCCGTCGCGGCGGTTCATGTAAACAAAGGGGATAGTGTTGATTCCGGCACTCCTCTTGTTTCCCTCCAGTAAGGGGGCAGTATCATGGCTAAAAAAATTGGAATTACCGAAACGATACTGCGCGACGCTCACCAGTCTTTGATTGCAACCAGAATGCCCATTGAAGACATGCTGCCCATCCTTGATAAGCTCGACAAGGTCGGATATCATTCTCTGGAATGCTGGGGCGGCGCCACCTTTGATGCCTGTCTTCGCTTCCTGAATGAGGACCCGTGGGAAAGATTGAGGATCCTGCGCAAAAATTGCCCGAACACAAAGCTGCAGATGCTTTTCAGAGGGCAGAATATGCTTGGCTACCGTCATTATGCCGACGATGTACTGGAATATTTTGTCCAGCGTTCCGTAGCGAACGGTATTGACATTATCAGAATTTTTGACGCCCTGAATGATATCAAGAATTTGAATGTCGCCATCAAGGCCGCCAAAAAAGAGGGCGCTCACGCACAGGTCGCCATTTCCTATACGACCGGTCCGATTTTTACACATGAATATTATATTGACTATGCGAAGCGGATCGAGGAAACCGGAGCGGATTCCATCTGCATTAAAGATATGGCCGCCCTTTTAACGCCTTACGAGACCTACGATCTTGTCAAAGCCATCAAATCCGTAGTCAAAATCCCGGTTCAGCTGCATACGCATTATACCTCGGGCCTTGCTTCCATGTGTGAGCTGAAAGCCGTGGAAGCCGGTGCCGATCTGCTTGACACGGCCATGTCTCCTATGGCGCTGGGTACCTCCCACACTCCGACGGAGTCCATGGTGGCGGCGCTCAAGGGAACGGAATACGATACTGGTCTGGATTTGGTCCTGCTCAATGAAATCAGGGAATATTTCATGACCCTGAGAGCGAAGTACATCAAGAGCGGTCTGCTCGATCCCAGCATGCTGGCGACAAACACGAAGGCCCTGATTTATCAGGTGCCGGGCGGAATGCTGTCCAACCTGCTTTCACAGCTGAAGCAGGCCGGCAAGGCAGACAAACTGGAAGAGGTTCTTCAGGAAGTCCCGCGTGTCCGCAAGGATTCCGGCTATCCGCCGTTGGTTACGCCTACGTCCCAGATTGTCGGCACTCAGGCTGTGTACAACATCATCACCGGCGAGCGTTACAAGATGTGTACGAATGAATTCAAGGATCTGGTCACCGGGAAATACGGCTCCACTCCTTTGCCGATCGACGACGAATTTGCGAAGAAGATTATCGGCGATACGCCGAGAGTCACGTGCCGTCCGGCCGACCTGTTGCAGCCCGAGCTCGAATCCCTCCGCAAAGAATGCGCCCAATGGACGGAGCAGGAGGAAGACGTTCTTTCTTATGCCCAGTTCCCGAAGGTTGCAACCGACTTCTTCAAGAAACGTGCGGAGAAAAAATACGGCATTGACGGAAAGCACGCAGATGCCGAAAATATGGTTCATCCAGTCTAATATCCTTTTCCCGATCAATTCAGCCCCAAAATTGGGGCTGAATTGTTTTGCTCTAGTTGACAATTCCTATGGAAAACTGATATCATTATTAATAATGCTCTTTGTTCAAAATGGAAGAAAGTTCTGCACGATAAATTTTAAGTGAATTGAGATGATACTGCGTGATTAAAAGCATGACGGGCTTTGGAAGATGCGAAGAAGTGATTAACGGAAGGGACATTATTATTGAGATTAAATCCGTGAATCACAGGTATTTTGAGTTTTCATCCCGAATCACCCGCGGATACGGCTTTTTGGATGAGAAATTGAAATCATACCTGCAAAGCAAAATTTCCAGAGGGAAAATCGACGTCTATGCTTCCATTGAGACCATGGAGGATACGGATGCCCAGGTTCTGGTCAACCATTCTCTGGCGGCGGGATATGTGAATGCCCTGCGGGAGCTTGCGCAGCGGTACAGTCTTCGGGACGATATTTCCGTGGGAACCGTTTCGAGATATTCCGATATTTTCACCGTCCATAAAGCGCCCGAAGACGAGCAGATCATTTGGGATTCCGTCCGGCAGGTCGCCGACCAAGCGCTGACTGCGTTTCTGAAAATGAGGGAAATAGAAGGGGAACGCTTAAAGGCGGATATTCTGCAGCGTGCGGAAACGATTTTGCAGACGGTCGGGAAAATTGAGGAGCGGTCCCCGCAGACCGTAAACGAATATCAGCAGAGGTTAACTCAGAAGCTGACCGAGCTGTTAAGCGACAGCAATATTGACGAACAGAGAATCCTGACCGAAACTGCTATTTTTGCCGATAAGATCGCTGTCTCAGAAGAAACCGTACGGCTTCGCAGTCATTTTGAACAGTTCTCCAATATGCTGAATTCCAATGAGGCGATCGGCCGCAAGCTGGATTTTATCGTACAGGAAATGAATCGTGAGACAAATACCATCGGTTCCAAATGCATTGATTCCCAAATCGCGTACATGGTTGTGGATATCAAAGCGGAGATTGAAAAAATCCGCGAACAGATACAAAATATTGAGTAATCATTGCCAAGGCAATGGAGGGGGATATTATGAAGCTTATTAATATCGGATTCGGAAACATGGTTTCCGCCAACCGGCTTGTTGCGATTGTCAGTCCGGAGTCCGCTCCGATCAAACGCGTGATACAGGACGCGAAGGAGCGCGGCACTTTGATCGACGCAACCTATGGCCGCCGCACCAGAGCGGTGATCATCACGGACAGCGACCATGTGATTCTGTCCGCCGTGCAGCCGGAGACCGTGGCTAACAGGCTGAATGACCGTGAAGAAGACCTTACCGATGAGGAGCTGGAAGACGATGCAGAGTAAGGGGCTTCTGATTGTATTTTCAGGCCCGTCAGGTGCGGGAAAAGATACTATCCTGAAAAAGCTGCTGGAAAAGAATCCGAATATCCGCTTATCCGTATCCGCCACAACCCGTCAGCCCCGTGAGGGAGAAGTCCACGGCAGAGACTATTTTTTTGTGGACAGAGATGAATTTATCAGAATGACACAACACGATGAAATGATTGAAAGCGCGGAATACTGTGAAAATTTTTACGGTACTCCGCGCAAACCGATTGATAATTGGCTTGCAAATGGGGACGATGTCATTTTGGAAATCGAAGTGCAGGGCGGCTCTCAGATTAAAAATAAATGTCCCGAAAGCGTCAGTATTTTTATTCTTCCTCCATCGCTCGCAGCGCTTGAGCAGCGGCTGAAGGGCCGCAGAACAGAAAGCAAAGAAGCGGTACAAAAAAGGCTTGCTGTCGCCAGAAATGAAATTCTGGAAGCGGTTCACTACGATTATGCTGTGATTAACGATACGGTCGATCATGCGGTCGACGAAATTCTTCACATTATTTGTGCCGAAAAGCATAAAGTAAAGAGAGATAATCTTTTAATTGAAAGGATATTGAATCATGCTTAAACCATCTGCAGATTTGATTATAAAACCAACTCAAAGCCGTTATTCCCTAGTGGTTGCTGTTTCAAAAAGAGCGAGAGAAATTGCGGCCGATGCTGAAAACAGGGGAGAAATCCTGATTGAAAAACCGGTTGATATAGCCGTTCACGAATTGATGGAAAATAAATACAGGATTGTCGAGCCCGACAGCCGTTCCAAAGAATGATCCGGCGAGGTATAAAATGTCCGATTTTACCATTGCAAAAGTAGCGGTAGATAAAACCGTTTATCATTTTGATAAAGCTTTTGATTATACGGTTCCTTCCGGGCTTCTCGCAGCGGTGAAACCGGGATGCCGCGTAATGGTGCCTTTCGGCGGTGCTGACAGCAAGCGGCAGGGAATGGTCCTCGCCCTGACCCGTCAGGGCAGCGCGGAAAAACTGAAGCCGGTTTTGGAGCTTCTGGACCCGGCTCCGCTCCTTTCACAGGAGGCGCTTTGCCTTGTTGTCTGGCTGAAAGAGCATTATTTCTGCACGCTTTATGATGCCGTCAAACTGCTTTTGCCAACGGGAATCAACTTTAAAATCAGGACGGAATATTCGCTTGCCGTTCCCGTTGACTCTTTGGATAAAGATCGCTTGGACGAAGTTGAAAAACAGATCGTTCTCTATCTTTCCCATGCAGGTTCCGGGGTCGACCGTGATAAGCTTTTAAAGGAGCTGGGGCTTTCCGGTAATTCCGGTGTCCCTGAAAAGCTCTGTAAGGCGAACATCCTGGTAAAAAGCAGCGGAACAGTCCGGCAGATAGGGGACGCCTCGCAGAAAATGGTGCGGTTAACCGAAAATCAGGAACCGCATAAACTGACGTTGAAGCAGAAGAGCGTTTACAATCTTCTCTGCGATGTCGGCAGCGCTTCTTTAAAGGAGCTCTGTTATTTTGCGGGTGTTACCCCTGTGGTTGTGGACGCGCTTGTCAAAAAGAATATCGCGCAGTACTACGAGATTGAAATTTATCGGAATCCCTACGACCATATTCAGAACGGCGGGCCCGTGGAAGATATCGTTCTTTCCGCGGAGCAGCAGCAGGCATACACGAATTTATACCGGCAATACACTTCCGGCAGCGGCGGGGTTTCTTTGCTGTACGGTGTTACCGGCAGCGGGAAAACATCCGTTTTTATGAAGCTGATCGATACAATCAGATCGGACGGCCGCGGTGTGATTGTGATGGTGCCGGAGATTTCCCTTACCCCTCAGACGATCTCTTTGTTTCACCAGCGCTACGGAAGGGACGTTGCCGTTTTTCACAGCGGACTGACCCTTGGGGAGCGTATGGACGAATGGAAGAGAGTCAGAAACGGGGAAGCGCTGATCGCGGTTGGGACTCGTTCGGCGGTTTTTGCTCCGTTTGAAAATCTGGGACTCATCATTTTGGATGAGGAACAGGAATACACCTATAAATCGGAATCGTCGCCGCGCTATCATGCGCGGGATGTGGCAAAGTTTCGCTGCGCTTACCATAAGGCGCTGCTTGTACTGTCCTCGGCGACTCCGTCCATTGAAAGCTATTATTTTGCACAGAATGGGCGTTACAGCTTCAATGTGCTTTCCACCCGCTACGGCAACGCCGTCCTTCCCGAAGTGACGGTGGTGGATATGAATGCCGAAGTGGAAAGCGGAAACAATACGATTTTAAGTTCGGTTCTGCATCAGTCGTTGGATGAGAACCTGAAAAACGGTCGTCAGTCGATTATTTTGCTGAACCGCAGGGGATATAACACATTTGTTTCCTGCAAGGCCTGCGGCCATGTAATGACGTGTCCGAACTGCAGCATTTCACTGACATACCACTCTGCCAATCACCGCCTGATGTGCCATTACTGCGGCTATTCCATGCCGCTGATCAAAGAATGCCCCCAGTGCCATGAAGAGAAGGTCCACTTCACCGGTTACGGCACGCAGCGGGCCGAGCAGCAGCTGCGGGAACTCTTGCCCGATGCGCGTATTCTGAGGCTGGACACCGACTCAACGATGACACGGTTTGCCTATGAGAAAAAGCTCCGGCAGTTTGCCGAAGGAGAATACGATATTATCATCGGGACGCAGATGGTCGCAAAAGGGCTTGATTTTGAAAATGTTACGCTCGTCGGTGTGCTTTCGGCCGATCAGACGCTTTACAGCGACGATTTCAGAAGCTATGAGCGCGCGTTCGATCTTTTGACACAGGTAGTCGGTCGCTCGGGCCGCGGTCAGTTTGCGGGGAAAGCGATTATTCAGACCTTTACCCCGGAAAACGATATTATCAAGCTTGCCGCCAGGCAGGATTATCAGGAATACTATAAAGGGGAAATTGCGATCCGAAAAGCGATGCTCTATCCTCCTTTTTCAGATATTTGTGTTGTCGGTTTTGTAGGCGGCTCGGAAGCGAAAGTGCGGGAAGCCAGCAAAGCCTTTTTAAATATGCTGAGAGCTCTTGCGCAAAGCGAGTATTCCGGGCAGCCGATGAGGGTGCTGGACCCCTCTCCGGCATTAATCGGGAAAGTAAGTAATAAATATAGATATAAATTGATCATTAAATGCCGCAATCATGCAAAATTCAGGGAAATGATCTCCCGCCTGCTGATTCAGTTTGCAAGCGTGCGTGAATTTTCCTCGGTATCGGTATTTGCGGATATGAACCCTGACAGTATTATGTAACTTGGAGGTATAATTATGGCGATACGAAACATTATAAAAGAGGGAGACCCGTTTCTGAATAAAGTCTCCCGTCCGGTAGATAAATTTGACAAAAAGCTCGCAACCCTGCTGGACGATATGCAGGAAACCATGCACACCGCCGACGGAGTCGGCCTTGCCGCGCCGCAGGTGGGAATTTTGAGAAGGGCCGTTGTCATCGATATCGGCGAAGGCCCGATCGAACTGATCAATCCTCTTTTTCTGGAACAGAGCGGGGAGCAGGAATGTCTGGAAGGTTGTTTGTCCGCTCCCGGGCAATACGGCATTACGAAGCGTCCAATGCATGTAAAGGTCCGCGCGCAAAATCGTAAAGGGGAGTTCTTTGAAATAGAAGGAGAAGAACTGCTCGCCACGGTGATGTGTCATGAAATCGACCATCTGGACGGTATTTTGTTTAAATCGCATGTGATTCATATGCTGAGTGATGAAGAACTGGCGAAGTTAAAATAAGAAAAGCGGGTGATTCAATGCGTATTGTTTTTATGGGAACGCCGGACTTTGCCGTTCCGTGCCTGAAAAGGCTGATTGACGCTGGGCATGATGTCTGCGCAGTTTTCACGCAGCCCGACAAACCGAAAGGGAGAGGCTATACGCTTACGCCGCCTCCGGTCAAGGTGCTGGCTGCCGGGAAAAACATCAAGGTCTTCCAGCCGAAAACGCTTCGCACCGCCGAAGCTGCCGAAACGATCCGGAATCTGATCCCCGATGTGATCGTCGTCGTCGCCTACGGGAAAATATTGCCGAAAGAGGTTCTGGAGATTCCTCCTTACGGCTGTATCAATGTTCACGCGTCTCTTTTGCCGAAATACCGCGGGGCTGCCCCGATTCAATGGTCCGTGATCAACGGTGAAAAGACCACGGGTGTTACTACAATGTATATGTCGGA
>UREO01000045.1 GCA_900546895.1 uncultured Oscillospiraceae bacterium | reverse complement strand
GCCCCTAAATTCAAAAGCTTCTGCTCTACATTTTCATATCCGCGCTCAATATGATTAATGTCCTCGATCTGAGTGGTGCCCGACGCCGCAAGCGCCGCAATCATCATCGCCGCACCGGCACGCAAGTCGGTTGCCTTTACAGGAGCAGCATTCAAATGATCAACGCCTTCCACAACAGCAAGCTTACCGTCAACGGAAATCTGCGCTCCCATTCTTCTAAGCTCCTCCACGTAACGGAAGCGATTGTCCCAGACGCTCTCATTAATGATACTTGTCCCGTTTGCCATGGACAGAAGCACCGCAATCTGCGGCTGCATATCCGTCGGAAAGCCCGGATGGGGCATTGTCTTAATATTACATTTGTTCAGTTTTCCCGTGCGGCTGACACGGACTGCATCGTCGAATTCCTCGACCTGAACGCCCATTTCCTCCAGCTTTGCGGAAATGGATTCCAAGTGTTTGGGAATTACGTTTTTAACAAGGACATCTCCGCTGGTTGCCGCCGCGGCGACCATATAGGTCCCCGCTTCAATCTGATCAGGAATAATCGAATAGGTCGTTCCGGCCAGATGGGTCACACCGTATATTTTGATCACATCGGTGCCGGCGCCCCTGATATCCGCTCCCATGGAATTCAAAAAGTTGGCAAGGTCGACAATATGGGGTTCTTTTGCAGCATTTTCAATGACTGTCATTCCTTTTGCCTTTACAGCAGCCAACATAATATTTACGGTTGCGCCGACAGACACAACATCAAGATAAATATTGGCTCCTGTTAAAGCCTGCGTATAAACATCCACCATGCCGCCTTCCAGCTTATAGGCCGCGCCGAGGGCCGCAAAGCCCTTCAGGTGCTGGTCAATCGGGCGGACCCCAAAGTCGCATCCGCCCGGCATGGTAACCACCGCGTGGTTGAAGCGGCCAAGCAAAGCGCCTAAAAGGTAATAAGACCCACGTATATGGCGAGCCAGTTCGTAGGACGCCACGTGGGTATGAATCGGTCTCGGATCAACTTCAATCGTCGATTTGTCGATATTGCGAATCTTAGCCCCCATATCATACAGGATTCTTGTAATGGAAGCAACATCTGTAATATTCGGAATATTTTCAATACAGCACACGCCATCTGCCAAAATCGCTGCCGGTATAATTGCGATCGCGGCGTTCTTTGCACCGCTGATGCTGACTTCGCCGGTCAGGCGATTGCCACCCTTAATAACGTACTTGTCCAATGCGGCACGCTCCAATCTAAAGTTAAACAATACTATTATTGCATTTTTACGCAAAATATTAAGCGTTTTCAATGAAATATATTGTTGTAAATATTTTGAAAGTAATCAACTAAAATATACGAAAAAAGCAGGAAGAAATAGCCAATTATTTATTTTATTGCGCTGTTATTGATCATAATACACAATGATAGAAAAGTCAATAACCAACAAAACAAATAGTCCGTTTTTGTAAACATTACTAAAAAGCGTTCCGCTCCCCGTTCTGGGAAACAGAACGCTTTCCGTATTTTTCAGAATTATTACCTGCTGACATAACTCAGCGGATTCACCTTGGTACCGTTTTTAATCACTTCAAAATGGCAGTGCGGACCGGTGGAATTTCCGGTACTTCCAACAAGGGCGATCGCCTGCCCTTTGGAAACCCTCTGACCCGCCGAAACCAGAATTTTGCTTGCATGGCCGTAAAGCGTCTGCAGTCCGCCGCCGTGGCTGATTTTTACACAGTAACCATAGCCGTTACTCCAGCCCGCCGATACAACGGTACCGCCGTCGGCCGCAACGATCGTTTTCCCGTAAGCGCTGCCGCCGGATATATCGATCCCGGTATGGAAGCTGCCCCAGCGCCATGTAAAATAAGTGGTAATGGTGTGAAGGGACGGAACCGGCCACATCAGGTTTCCGCTGCTGACGCCCGCACCACTGTACTTCGGCCTCTTCTTGGTTCCCGTGATTACCACCTTATCAGTAGACGGCACCACAACGGTTCTGCTGATGACGTCGCGCTTTTGCTCGACGCCGTTTACATAATACACCTTGTCAACACATTTCTGCGTACCGTTTATGCCCTCGGTCTTCACTTTGGAATAATCGGTATACTGGGAATCATCCTTAATCGTTACTGTTTTATACGAAAGAGGAACTTCATACGTTGCATTTTTGGTCAACTGAACATTCAGCGTCGGGACTGCAACCTGCAGGTTGATCAAATCCCCCGGCATCAGATTGTCCCCCAGCTGATTGCTGTTGATTTTGTTCAGCTCGGAAATGGTCGTATGGTTTGCTTTGGCAATGGAAGTGACCGTATCCCCTTCTTTTACGGTATAAGTTACCGCCGACTGGGAAGTACCGTTAATCAGTTTATCCATTGACTCGGTAGCCATAATCGTTGTGGTCGGAAACAGCCCGTTGATGGTCTCAACATCCTGCGCAAAGTCCACCGAAGCGCTCTTGTCCCCGCCCTTTGCCTTGTTCAGAAGATTCTGCAGCATATAACGCAGATCCGCGCTGCTTTTCACCGCGCCGAGCAGCTTGCCGTTTACATAAAGGCCGCTTGCTTCCTCAATGATTCCGTTTGACTGCTGGATAATCTTGTCGCAAACCGAATTAACCTCCAAAAAGCTGTTTGCATCCACTACTTCAAGCCGGAACGTGGGGGTGACGTTAATATTGATATCACTGTCGGCCGTATCGTGAACCATGCGCTGGCTCACCATTTCGCTCGCCTCTTCAAAGGTCTTTTCATTTTGAATAGTAGCGACTTTCTTCCCGTCATAGGCAAGAACCAAGCCGTAATTCAGCCCATTCCAGAAACGCACGGTAGCCCCCAAAAGAAAAATTGCTCCTATGGGAACCACAATGTTCAAAATTGAAAACACAAAGCCCCTGTGACGGACAAAGCTTTTTCCCGTAACGGTAAGATACTCTTTGAAAACACGTCCGTAACCCAGTTTTCTTGCCTGTGCAATCCTGTCGCGGGCAATGGAAAACCCTTCCCGGATGGACTGAAATTCTTCTTTCAGGCGGGAAATCCGTTTGCCGACTGTGGCGGCGTAGATCGATCTGCATAAATTCGTAAACGGTCTGAAAAACCGGGAAAGCCTGCGTCCAACTCTTTTCAGGACTCTGACCGTCTGGATACCTACAATATATAAATCATCCGCTGTTTTATTCAATAGCTGATAACCGGAATCTCTGTATGCGCTTTTTGTTTTCTTTAGCTTCGAGAGCTGCATGAAACAAAATCCTTTCGGGTTAATAAATTGTTACAAGTTTGTAATACGTTTTTAATCATATAACAAATTTGCCTATTTTGCAACCCGTTGAAATCAAATTAACAAATATGCAACAATTTGGCATTTTAAATTCAGCTTAAATAACGGAGCTTCTCCTCAGACCACTCCATAATCACCGGAAGGAACGCTTTTGCCTCTTTTTTCGCGCCGTCAAGATCGTGTTCCAGAAAATTTCCACACTCCGCTGCCGCGGCTCCCGGGATAGCCCCTTCAAAATCAGCGACAAAGGCAAAGGCTTCTATCATCAGGTGAATGGCTTCCGCGTGGCTCAAATTTCTGGTCAAAAAATAGAAACCGGTCCGGCAGCCCATTGGGCCAAAATAAATAATATGGTCCTTATGCCTGCTGTTGCGTACAAAAGTCGCAAACAGATGCTCGATGGTATGCATGGCGGCATTCGAGAGAAAAGGCGGAATATTCGGCCTTCTCATCCTGATATCATAGGTTACGATATCACCGTCGATACGGGAAGTGTAAATACCGGGCATCAGCTTGGTATGGTCAACACAAAAACTTGCGATTCTTTCCATTGTATCAATCTCCTTCATATAAAGAAAATGTTGTCCGTCAATTTTTCAAAATCATCTGTTTTCAGAAAACCGCCGATCAGGTGGAGACTGTCCTCAACGGACTGCTCATAAAGCTCCGGAAAGCTTTCGGTGCGAACGGTTTCACTGTCCGCAGGCCAGCTCCATTCATTGTGCAGGATATTGGCGTAATCACATCCGCCGCCTTCGCTGATCCCGCGGAAATGGCAGGAAACGGTCCGTTTGCCTTTTCTTTCCCTTCGCTCTATCCACGCCTGCTTCAGAGTGGTGCGGTCGTTTAAAAGGCCGAACACCGTGCGGCAGTCGTTGGTCGCCTGATACAGTGGAACACCCGCGTCCTTAACCCCAAATAACCCGTGAAGCAAAAAAGCGTACAGATCCGCAATGTGCAGCTGGACATTTTTATTTTTTGGAACCGTCCGCTTCAGGTTAAACTCCATCGGCAGCGCCGCTCTTTCGTACCGGAGCAAAATCACATCGAGCGCGGATTCTATCTGATTGTGCAGGATTTCTTCATCCTGCATCGGCTCCTGTTCAAGAAGAGCCTTCGCCCCGGACTGAATAAAGGGATGGCAAATCCGATCCAAGGAGTAATGGCAAAGGAAGCCGTCGATATACGATAAAACCATTGCCTTATTCGGCTGCCGCAGATAATATTTCCGCATCAGCGCCAGCGTTTTTGAAGGATTCTCCAGGTGAAGCTTTCCGGCGTAGTCTTTCAGGCTCTCTCCCTTTTGCCACGGCAGATAGCGGTGGCAGTACAAAAAGTCCGGACCCTGTGCGCCCCAAAGGAACGCGTCCAGATTCCGTTCATCGCTCGCCTGTATCTGTTGCAACTGTTCCAGAACTCTCTGCGCATGAAGATAATGCGTAATCGCAGCCGGCATCTTTTAAGAACCACCTTCACAAGAATAAGAGCGTAGCATGGGCTGCGCTCTTATTCTATCATATTCGTATTGTTTTTTAAAGAACTTTAGATAAAAAGTCCTGCAGGCGCGGATTCTGCGGGTGGTCGAAGAACTGATCCGGGACAGCTTCTTCCAAAACCTGGCCGTCATCCATAAAGAGTACCCGGTTGGCAACCTCACGGGCAAAGCCCATTTCATGTGTCACCACGACCATGGTCATCCCCTCTGCGGCAAGCTCCTTCATCACCTGTAAGACTTCTCCGACCATTTCAGGATCAAGCGCGCTGGTGGGTTCGTCAAAAAGCATGACGTCCGGGTTCATGGCAAGCGCACGCACAATCGCAATCCGCTGCTTCTGTCCGCCGGACAGCTGAAGCGGGTATGCTTCCGCCTTGTCCGCCAGCCCTATCCGCTCAAGCAGCTGTTTCGCCTGCTGCTCCGCCTGCTCCTGTGTTTTCAGCTTTAGAGTAATCGGCGCAAGCGTAATATTCTGGAGCACCGTCAAATGCGGAAACAAATTGAAGTGCTGAAACACCATCCCCATTTTCTGACGGAGCTGGTTGATATTGCACTCCGGCACATTGATCTGAACGCCCTCAAACCAGACTTCGCCGCCGGTCGGCTGCTCAAGCAGATTCAGGCAGCGCAGAAACGTGCTTTTCCCGGAACCGGAAGGCCCGACAATGACGACCTTCTCACCCTTTTCAATATTTTGGTCAATGCCCTTCAGAACATCCAGATCGCCGTTCAGGGTCTGGAACGTCTTGCGCAGATTCTTAACGGTTATCACTTCTGTGCAGCCTCCTTTCAAGCTTGCTGAGCAGGGCGGTCAGGGCCATGACGATCAGCAGATAAATGCCCGCAACAGCCAGAAGGGAGGTGTACGGATCATAGGTGATACTTCTGATGATGTCACCGCCCTTGGTCAGGTCCTGTATCGCGATGTAGCCCGCGACGGAGGTTTCCTTTAAGAGAGCGATAAATTCATTTCCGATTGCCGGCAAAACATTTTTCAGAGCCTGAGGAAATACGATCTTCACCATGGTGTCGCGCTGGTTCAGCCCGAGGGAACGCCCGGCCTCGACCTGCCCTTTCTCCACAGACTGAATGCCGCTCCGGATAACTTCCGCAACATAGGCGCCGGAATTGATACCAAACGCAAAAATCGCCGCAACAACCCGGTCCAAATTCACGGGCGGCTGAAAGACGATGTACCACATAATCATCAGCTGAACAACGACCGGCGTACCGCGTATCACCGTCAGATACACGCTGCACACTGCGTTAAGGAATTTCAGCTTTGATTTGTCATTATTGTGCGTCACCTTGACAAGAGCGATGACGGTCCCCAAAATAATCCCGATGATGACCGCAAAAAAGGTAATCATAAGAGTATTTCCCAGACCGAACAATATGTTTGTATATCTGTTTTTCAGAATAAACGCATCATAGAATTTCTGCGGAAATTCAGAAAAATAAGAGAGCGGCAGGGCCGCCGTCAGTATATCCATAATTTACCCCTTTTTTTAACTGAGAAAAGCAGGGGGAGCAGATTTTTCCGCTCGCCCTGCATTCTGTTGATGTGGGAAATCAGGCGCCCAGAGCCTCTTTGTACTTCTCAATAATCTTCTCAAGCTCACCGCTCGATTTTAATTCGCTCAGAACACTGTTGACGGTATCCAGCATCGCTTTATCACCCTTCGGCACCGCAATGGCATACTGTTCGGTAGTCAGAGCTTCATCCAGCTTAACCAGTTTATCAGAATTCTTCTCCACAAATTTCTTGGCCGGGAAATCGTCGATGACGACCGCATCGATTTTGCCGTTGATCAGATCGGTAACGGCGTCTACACCCTTGGCGTAGCGCTCGGTAGATCCAACCTTGATGTCGTTCTTTCCGTCTTCATTGGTGCAATAGGTGTCCCCGGTCGTCCCCTGCTGCACGCCGACCTTCTTGCCGTTCAAGTCCGAACGGGATTTGATCGCGCTGTCCTTTGATACGATGATCGCCTGGGAAGCGTCGAAATAGGTATCGGAAAAATCGACATTTTTCTTTCTGTCCTCATTTGCGGTCATCCCGGCGGCTACGAAGTTGGTCTTTCCGGAACCAAGCTCCGTGGTAAGAGTATCAAAAGCAATATCGTTGATTTTCAGCTGAACGCCGAGCTTCTCTGCAATTTTATTGGAAATATCAATGTCGATACCAACGATCTTATCCCCGTCCTTATACTCGAACGGTTCAAATTCCGCGTTGGTAGACATGGTGACAGCTCCGTCCGCCTTAACCTTATCCACACTGGTCTGCTCGCCGGCCGAAGCGGCGGCCTGGCTGCCTGTCGCAGACGCCGTGGTTCCCGACTGGGCACAGCCCGCCGAAGAAAGCATCATGGCGGCAACGAGTAAAAACGCCGCTATTTTAGAAAACTTTTTCATCTTGTTAACCCTCCGTAAAATGAAGTTGGATTTGTTTGTTTAGTATGGTTTGTATTATAGCGCATAAATATGCAAAAATCAAGCATAATATAAATAAAAATTCATTTTAATGGATTTGTATGCATTTACACTGTATTTTTACTCTGCTTTTGTGTATTTTTCCATACCGCATACCGTAAGAAACGATTGGATATCGTTGGGAAGCGAACAGGAGAAGTCCCTTTCCCTTTGGGTAACCGGATGAATAAAATGAATATTCATACAATGGAGTGCCTGTCTGGAAAGGAACCGCAGGCCGCCGCCATAAAAGTCGTCCCCCGCGAGGGGGTGACCGATATGGGCCATATGCACACGAATCTGATGGGTTCTGCCTGTTTCCAGTCGGAAGGAAACCAAGGTGTATCCGCCGCCGCTTCTCAGCGCCCTCCAATGTGTGACCGCCCTCTCCCCTTTTTCCGTGACCTCACGCTGAATTCTATGACCCTCCTTCAGCCCAATCGGTTGATCGATCGTTCCCTCGCCCATAAGAGTTCCCTCACACACGGCGACATATTCCTTTTCAATTCTTGCGGCAAGCTGCGCCGCGCAGTAAGAATTTTTCGCCAGAACGACCAGCCCGGTAGTATCTTTATCCAACCGGTATACGGGACGGAAGGAAAGCCGCTCCTCTTTGGAAAGAGAATAAGCCGCCGCTGCGTTTGCAAGGCTGTCGCAGTCGTGGCCTGGCGTGGGATACATCGGCATACCGGAAGGCTTATCGACAATCAGAAGATCGCTGTCCTCATAGACGACCGCAAGGGGGACACTGAGCGGTTCGTGCAGTTTCTTGTCGTCCGGAATTCGGATACATACCGTATCCCCCGCTTTCAGCACTTCCGTCACAATCGCATGCAAGCCGTTTCTCGCAATCCCCATGGGCTCGTGTTTCAGCCGGATCATCAGCCGGGCGGAGATTCCGCAGTACGAACGCAGAAAGCTTTTCAGCCTGATTCCGTCGTATTCTTTTGGCACTGAAAAAGAAAGCTCGCGCATAAGTCCTCCTGAAAAAGAAAAGGCGACGCAACTAACGCCGCCTGACAAATTTATTCGAATTCGTTATTTTACTTCAACAGTCCAGCCGAATTCGTCCTTGATCTTTCCCCACTGAATTCCCGTCATGGTATCGTACAGGCGCTGGGAAATCGGCCCGATTTTCCCGTTGTTAATATTCATCACATCGTCGCCCCATTTCAGATGGCCGATCGGGGAAATGACGGCGGCGGTGCCGGTGCCGAACGCTTCTTTCAGCTGACCGTTTTCCGCGGCCTGCGCAAGTTCATCAATGGACAATTTACGCTCAACGACTTTCATACCCCATGATTTGAGCAATTCAATAGAAGACATACGGGTGATACCCGGAAGAATGGAGCCCTGCAGTTCAGGGGTTACGATTTCATCTCCAATAACAAAAAAGACATTCATGGTGCCGACTTCTTCAATGTATTTGCGCTCCACGCCGTCCAGCCAAAGGACCTGGGTGTAATTCTGTTTTTCCGCTTCATCCTGCGCTTTTAAGGAAGCCGCATAGTTGCCGGCCGTTTTGGTATAGCCCATCCCGCCTTTGACGGCACGCACATAATTGGTTTCCACATAAATTTTCACCGGATCCAGTCCTTCCGGATAATAGGCCCCGACGGGCGAACAAAGAACAATGAAAAGCAGATGCTGTGCCGGATGCACTCCCACATGGGGATCGATTCCGATGATAAACGGACGGATGTAAAGGGAAGTTCCCTCCTCGGACGGAATCCAATCCCTTTCAATGGACACCAGCTTCTCGATCGCTTTCTGGCTGAACGCTTCATCGATCCGTGGAATGCAAAGCCTGTCATTGGAAGAATTGAGACGGGCCATATTCTTGTCCGGTCTGAAAAGAAGGATTCTGCCGTCGACCGCACGGTAAGCTTTCATTCCCTCAAAAACAGACTGGCCGTAATGCAGGCACATCGCCGCCGGCGATAGCTCAATCGGTCCAAACGGGACAATTCTGGCGTCGTGCCAGCCCTCTCCCTCATCATAGTTCATAATGAACATATGATCTGTAAAGATCGTACCAAATCCGAGTTTACTTGAATCGGTTGGCTTAGGTTGTGGATGTTCAGTCAGTTCAACTCTGATTTCCTGCATTTCAAATGCCCTCTTTCAAATTAATTACCGATTATTATAGCATCCTTTGCGGGTAATTTCAAGCTTTAGCATCTTAAAGTGTTTTGAAAGATGTCCGCCAGGAAGAAAGTATCAATGATTGCGCAGCCCTTTGGGATACCGGTTTTTCAGACGGCCGCCGGAGCATTTTCCAAAGCCCGTGAGAACACCGTCAACCGCAACGCCGGTAAAGCCGTGACAGTGCGGATCCGCCTCCATTTCTTCCCCGCGCAAAAAAGCGGCGATCTGTTCCGAATCGTGCGGCAGGTCGACGACCGAATTGAGCTCCTGCGGCTTTGCGGACATGAACAGCGCGTGAGCCGGTTCCATGCGGTTTTTCCTTACTTCCCCAAACAGCACTCCCGCACGGATTACCCCAAGCCCTTTCAAGTAAGGAAGCTCCCGCGGAAGAATCAGGAAGGAGTCCCTTATCTGCTCTACCGGAGAGGACAGCTCCGTCTTAAAAATCTGTCTGTACAAATCTTCCGCCATCTCCATTACAGAGGGCTTCTTTGGTGAATAAGAAGACGAATAAGCGCTGTTGGCGGAAACCCGGCGCATCACAGCAACAAAATGTCCCTCACCCCCATCCGTGGGAAAAACACGGCGCGCCTGAGGAAGAAAAGCGGGACGGCCGAACGGTTCCCCGCAATCGATCAGAACAAAGTCGTTTTTTTCCTTCAGAAACGCGGAGACAACCCCTTCGTTCTCTTCTGGAGAAAACGTACAGGTGGAATAGACCAGCACGCCGTTTTCCTTTAAGGCGCGAGCGGCGCTGCGCAGAATGGCAAGCTGACGGACAGCGCAGGCCTCCACATGTTCCTGACTCCAGTCCTGCAATGCCTGTTCGTCACGCCGGAACATCCCTTCCCCTGAGCAGGGAGCGTCTACCAGCACCTTGTCGAAATATCCGGCAAGCCCGTTGCAGAGTGCCTCCGGATGACAGGAAGAAACTACGGCATTTCTGACACCCATCCGTTCCAGATTGGAAAGCAAAACATTGGCCCTGCTCCTGACGATTTCATTGGACCAGAGCAGCCCGCTTCCCTGTAAAAGAGCCGCGATCTGCGTCGATTTTCCGCCGGGAGCGGCACACAGATCCAGCACCCTATCCCCGGGCGCGGGGTTCAGCGCGGTAACTGCGCTGGCCGCGGACGGTTCCTGCGAGTAAAACGCGCCCGCATGGTGCAGGGGCAGGGAACCGATTTTTTGCGCATCCTGCGGGATGTAATAGGAAACCGGAGAAAAGGGCGTCCGCTCCAGAGAAAACGGCAGAGAGGCTTTAAGCGTTTTTTCGCCGCATTTCAGCGTATTCAGTCGGATACCGCGGTAATACGGTTTCTGATAGCAGTCTAAAAGCACCGGATATTCCCCGACCAACATGGCTTCCATTTTATTTTTAAAGCTTTGCGGCAGCTCAATCAAATCCGTCAACTCCTGAATTGGTTTGTATAATTCACGTAAAGATACTAATAATACGGGTGAAGGGGGTGAAAATTTTGGATAATCAGACTTCAAAAACGAACCGCGCTTCCAACAACAGTACAAATGAAAGCACAAACCGCGCTTCTAACAGTACAAACCGTGCGTCAAACAACAGCACAAACGAGAGCACGAACCGCGCTTCCAACAGTACAAACCGTGCGTCAAACAACAGCACAAACGAGAGCACAAACCGCGCTTCCAACAGTACGAACAATAGCAACAATAATAATTACAGCAACAAATCTTCCAATAACTGCAAATAACGGAAAAGCGACAAGTCAAAGATTGATTCACCAATGTGAGAACAGGCGATTCTGTATGGAAATACAAGACCGCCTGTTTTTCATTTTTCATTTTTCTTTGCATTGACGTGCGCAATCAGTTCTTTCAGCGTCTTATCTTCCGCTTTGACCTGACGGAAGCCCTCGCCGGAGATTTCTCCCGCATCGCCGATAATCATAAAGGCGTCGTGATCGTGCGAGCGGACAATGTCCTTCACCTTGACGACCTCGTAACGGCGGACAGCACACAGCAAAACTTCCCCTTCGCGTCCGCTGTACGCGCCGCGTGATTTCAGCACGGTGACCCCGCGGTCCATATCGGTCAAAATATCCTGCGCGATTTCATCATTTTTCACAGACATGATAAACAGCAGTTTCCCGGTCCCGATATCGGTACCGTAGAGGAGCGCATCGATCAGGCGGGTGGAAACAAAAATCGTAATCGTGGCGTAAAGCGCGCTTTCAATATTGCCGTACACAAAGGCGGAGGCAACGACAATGATCATATCCACACAGAGCATCAGCTTCCCCATGGACAGATTGCGCAGCCTTCTGCCGAGCAGACGGGCTACAAGATCGGTGCCGCCCGTGGTTCCCCCGCGCATAAATACGAGAGAAAGCCCGATTCCTTCTATGATTCCGCCAAAAATGGCAGCCAGCATCTTTTCGCCGGTATACGCAGGCACGATTTTTCCGACCAGGTCGATGGCAACCGACACGAATACCGTCGCCGCAATCGTTTTTCCGACGAGCTTGTACCCGATTTCCATGATCGCCCAGATAAAAATAGGAATATTCAGCAGCAGGCCGGTCATACCGATCGGCCAGCTAAACAGATAGTTAATCATCGTACTGGCACCGGTAACGCCGCCAGGCGCAATCTGATTCGGGGCGGTAAAAACATTGACGGAGACCGCGTAAATCAGGCTGCCGGCAACGAAAAACAGAATATCCTTTAAAAGGCCGATTGCTTTTTCCTTCGGAGTTTCGGAAAGCATAACAGCATCTCCCAAATCAAATTAATCGTCACACACAATTTTAAAAATCTCACGCAGGCGGTCAATGTTACCGGAAAGATAAAGATAGCCGAACAGGGCTTCAAAAGCGGTTGCAGCATGATAGTCCTCAACCGCCGCGTTTTTGGGAACATGGTTGGTGTGCGCGTTGCGGCCGCGTTTGAATATTTCCAGTTCCTCTTCCGTCAGCAGGGGAAGAAGCCTCTGGGAAGCCTTTGCCTGCGCGCCGCAGCAGACCTGTTCGACCGACTTTTTATGCAGAGTGTTCACAGGGCAGTTCGCCGCACAAACGAGCCGTTCCCGCACAAAAATTTCAAATACTCCGTCGCCCACGAAAGCGAGCGTCAGCGGGCTTAACCGCTTCGGGTCGCAGTCCGCGTTGAATAACCGTTCCAAACAAAGCGCTCCTCGTCATTGATATATTGGAAAACAATAAGGGAAGATTTACTCCATAAAGTCAAATTCAATATCGTAGATACTAACGGTGTCGCCTTCCTGAACACCCGCCTTATGCAGCGCGTCGATCACGCCGGAATTAATAAGCACGCGCTGAAAATACTGAAGCGATTCATAATCGTCAAAATTGACCGAATTGATGACGGGCACCAGCCATTCGCCCTCTACCACAAACACGCTGTCCTGATTGGTCACCTTTACCTCATTATGTCCGATTTCCTCCGCAGAAATAAGCGGAGCGGGTTCCGGCTCGAACTGCCTGACAGGCGGCAGCTTACTGAGCATCTCTGAAATTTTATTGAGCAGCGGGTCGACCTGATAGCGGATCGCCGCCATAATCGGGAAAAACTCATAGCCCAGCTTCTCCACATAATTTTTGAAATCCTCAATCTGCTCGTCCGTCGCGAGATCGCATTTGTTGCCGGCAACAATCATTGGCCTTTCGGCTAAATCGGGATTGAATTTTTTCAGCTCTGCGTTGATGGTCTGAAAATCCTGTTTCGGGTCCCGGCCTTCGCTGCCCGCAACATCAAAGATGTGTACGAGCATCCTGCAGCGCTCCACATGCCGCAGGAACTGGTGCCCCAGCCCCGCGCCCTCCCCCGCGCCCTCGATCAGCCCGGGGATATCGGCTACAACGAACGATTTGCCTTCGCCCATGCGGACAACGCCGAGCACGGGGGTAATCGTCGTAAAATGATAATTGGCGATGGTGGGTTTTGCCTCGCTGACAACAGAGACAAGAGTCGATTTTCCCACATTCGGATAACCAATCAGCCCCACATCCGCCAGAAGCTTTAATTCCATCAAAAGCTCCATGGACTCACCCGGCATCCCCGCTTTCGCAAAGCGCGGAGTCTGGCGTGTCGCGGTTGCAAAATGGGTGTTGCCCCAGCCGCCCCGACCGCCTTTTGCAATCATCTGCGGCTCGTCGGCGGACAGGTCCGCAATCAGCCTGCCGGTCGCGGCGTCCTTTAACCTGTCTCTTATACACATCTCCGAGCCCACGAGACATGCGCAGATC
>UREO01000044.1 GCA_900546895.1 uncultured Oscillospiraceae bacterium | reverse complement strand
GCAGAAGCACCCATACGATCGCGTCTCCCAGGCCGGCGAGCGGTCCCATCAGACCGGTGCGGATATCCACAGCTGTTTCCGTTGCCATTTCATCCTTGGTGGATTCAACCGCAAGACAGGCCATCAGGATCAGATTGCCGAACCAAGGGTTGGTATTGAAAAATTTGAAGTAAGACTTATATTTTTCACTGAGAACATGATCGTCGCCGTAAATCTTTTTCATTGCCGGATGCATGGACCATACCCAGCCCCCGGACTGCATGGTTTCATAATTAAAGCAGATCTGCCGCGCAAGAACATAACGCGTCAAAGTTTTTGTCAGATCTTTTTTGGTCAGCACTGAATTTGTCTCACTCATCTTCGTCGTCTCCTCCCGCGGTCGCTGCCGCCATTTCACGCTTTGCACTTTCTTCCTTCAACTGGAAAATGAAAATGCAGAACACCGTACCCAGCATCGCAATTGCCAGAATGCTCAGCTTTAGGTAAGCGGCCAGAACAAAGCCCAGCAGCATAAAATAACCGTATTTCCTGATAGGCATGTATTTCAGCAGAATGGCAAATCCCAACGCGGGGAGCATCCCGCTCGCGACGCTCAGGCCGCTCGACAGCCATGCCGGGAAATTAGTGACCAGTGTCTGCACGTAGCCGGAGCCGACGGTCATGAGCAGCAGCATTGGCAGCGCGCACAGACCGACAAACGGAATCTGGGACAGCCAGATCCATTTGCCCATTCCCTTCCAGTCCTGCCGGTCGGAGCAAGCCATCGCTTTATGAATAAAATAAGAGCCGGACATCTTTCCCACAACGTCCAGCTGGACGCTCAGGGCTGCGACCGGAACGCCGATTGCCAGCGCGGTTGCCAGCGCGGTTTCGCCGCTCTGTCCCATCCCAATGGCAAATACCGTACCGGCGGCCGCTCCAAACTGATAGTCCGGAACGGAGGAACCGCCGTAAGCGCCGATTCCGAGACTCATCAGACACATTTCACCGCCGATTAGAAGGCCGGTCTGAACGTCCCCCATGACGATTCCAGAAACAAGCCCGACAAAAACCACACCGGCGTACGCAAATATCTGTAGATTGTACTTCTGCCAGGTTAAAAATGCGATGAACAGGGTCATAAAAATAACTTGCAGTGGACTGAACATGTTTTTTCCTCCCTTTTAAAAAATCAGCTTAACTGATCCCCTACTCCTACCTCCGGGTTGTCGGGGCGGAAGCGCACAGTGATTTTTACGCCCGCGTCCCGAAGCTCCTTTAACATCCCCTTTTCTTCGGGAGAAACCCGCACCGTCTTGTCCAGTACGGTTACGTTCTCCTTGTTTTGCGTAACGTTCCCCAGGTTTACCTGTTCCAGAGGAACCCCGGCCTGGAAAAGCGCATAGGCCCATTTAATATAACGGCAGATCACAAAGACCTTCTGGGAACTGTATTTCCCGCTTAAAATATTCGCCGCCGCTTTCTGCGGATCCAAAACCGAGAGGGACACGCCGGCCGGACACGCCATTTTCAGTGAGGAACGCACGATATCGTTTTTCGATGCCGCCTCGTCAATGACCATTGCGCGGGTAGCCCCCGATTTCGGAATCCAGTCCGTCGCCACAATCCCGTGCAGCATCCGGTCGTCCACACGGACATGAATAATCCCGTTTTTCATAAAAACTCCTCCACTTCCATAACATAGACTCAAAGCCTACGGCTTCGTAGTTCGTATTACCTTATTTTGTTCTTTGAGTACAAAATATTGCCTTCTTTGCCGTCAAGACGTTTTCCTGTGGCGGGGTCAATGCTTGCAGCCCGGTAGGCCGTCTCCCCCATGAAATCGGACGCTATGGCGTCGTCCGTTCCGTTCAGAATCCGTTCGCAGGCCTCGATGCAGTCATCCAGTACATGCTTCGTGGATTCGCAGGTTCCATGTTCCCGCAGCACCTTGTCATATTGCGGTTCAAAGCGCTTCAGCTTTAAGAGGCTCTTGTGATATTCCAGAATACTGGTCGATTCCGGCAGGAACAGCAGGACGCCCACGCCGCATGCGTCGCCGAACATCACGGCGCGCTCTTCCCTGACGAGAATAACCATCGTTCCCCGCGTATGCCCCGGTATATGGATTGCCTCCAGAGTGACTCCGCCGAGATCGAAGAGCTGTTCGTCTTCCAGAGGCAGAAACCCGTCTTCCTTCGGAGGAATAAAGTCTTCCTCTGTCAACGTCGCGAAAACCTTCGGGCAAAGCGTTTTCAGCGATTCCTTTCTTGTCTCGATGCCGCAATGCCTGTGAAGCGTTTCCAAATCGGTTTCATTCAGATAAACCCGGTCAAACTGCCCCGCCCCGGACGCGTGGTCCACGTGTCCGTGCGTCAGGATGACGTCATAGGGTTTGTCCGTTAGACTGTCCAGATAGGCCTTTAAATTTCCCAGTCCATAGCCGGTATCGATCAGGGCGGCACGCTTGCTTCCCTCGATGAAATACATGCATACATCTCCTGCGCCCCGAATTCGGCTGATCCTGGGCGTGACCCGCTCCCTTGTAAAATGAACCATTTCTAAAAGTCGCCGCCTTTACAAAAATTACTTTCAAAGGATTCCCCCGGCAGTATCGAGGGGGAATTCTTATCTGTGATCATCATAGCACAAATGGATAATCCATTCAATAAATTTTGAATGAAATATGCAACAAAACGAGGTTGCTTTCATTGTCAATAATACACAAATAATCAATTTTTAGTAAAAAATATTTGTAAACATATTGATTATATGTTACACTTATACTGCAATACAGTTAGATGTTTATTGTCGTTTGAATGGATTATTCATCTTAAACACTGCAAAGAGGGGAGATCAATTGGATATTTTCGATCAAATGGAGCTGCGTAAAAATGATTTTACTCCTCGTGAAAAGCAATTTTACCGGATTCTGAAAAAGGAGCCCGATGTTATTGCGCAGAATACAACGGTGGCAATTGCTTCGCGTTACGGGATTGCGCAGAGCGCCATCAGCCGTTTCTGCCAGAAAATCGGCTTCAACAGCTTTGCGGATTTCCGAATGGCGCTGACTTTGTCTCTTTCCTCCCACTCCTTTTCCGAGGAGCAGGAAAAGGAGCAGAAAGGCTTAACGGACTATTTGTGTGATTTGACGCGTTCTACGGAGAAGGCCGTTCCCAAAGCGCTTTTAATTTCCTGGGCGAAAATGATTACACAGGCAAATTACCGATATGTCGCGGGAACGGGAAGAAGCAGCATTTCTGCGCAGCTGCTGGCGAGCCAGTTGGTTCAGCTTTGCCTGCCTACCTATTTTATTGAACCCGGGCTGGAGGTAGAGGCTCTCCACATCATGCGGAAGGATGATGTGGCGATCCTTTTTTCCGCCCAAAACCCCACGCATAAGGACTTTCTAGCTATGGCGGCGGAGGTGTCCGCATCTCGGCGGCCGCGAACGCTCCTGATTACGCAGTCCCCAAAGCATCCGCTTTACAAAGCGGTGGATGAGGTGGTTTGCCTGCCAACGTGGAGCATTTTGCATTATCCTATCTGCGTCGAGATAAGCACCTCGAACTTTGTCTTTTGCAGCCTGCTTGGAGCGGAAATTTCAAAAGAGCTGAAGGCGTCCGCCGAATCAATCTGATAATTTATCATCATCTAGGAGGAAAAATAATGAAACAATTTTGCTACACTATAAAGGATAAAAACGGAATACATGCACGCCCGGCTGGTACTCTGGTGAAGCTTTGCAAAGAGTTTCAGTCGGAAATCCAGATTACCGGAAAGCAGGGAACGGCATCTCTGAAGCAGCTGTTTGCCCTGTTGGGCCTGAATATACAATGCGGCGACGAAGTCACCGTTACGGCGGAAGGACCCGACGAGGACGATGCGGTAAGAAAAATACGAAAATTAATGACGGAAAATTTTTAGAGAATTCGATTTTGCGATGAGCGGATTCCAACGTCCGCGGCAATCATCGGTAAGCGAAAACAGAAGAGACAAAAAATGAGAACAGGCACATTTGTACAGCAAATGTGCCTGTTCTTTGTTTATCTGCAACGCTCCGCTTTTGTTGAGGGTATCGTCACCCGGCATATGTCTGCGGATAACATTTACGACTTCCGTGTGGATCGTATTACAATTGCAACGGTCAATATCAGCGGAAGCGCCCATAGTAAAATTTTATCGTTGCTGAAAATATAGCCTTGACATTTTGGGGTGGGGTGTCAACGCAAAAAAATTCAAGAAGTTAACATTCTTTTAATGCTGGTTTACAAAAACCTAAGATGTTTCTAACCCTAAAAAGCAAGGATGGAGGTAGACTAGTAAACATTGGAAAAAATATGATGGATGAGAAAGAGAGGAAAAACATGAAGCGAATCAGCAAATCAGTATTGGCGTTTGTATTGACCGTTGCGTTGGCAATATCACCGCTCTCTGCGTTTGCGGAAGCGACAGGCCAAACAGGAGAAAATTCCGATCAGGACAGCGGGTATATGGAAACGTATACTGACAGTGGGGATACTTCGACCGATGCGCCGTTGATTGTAACGGAAGTTGTTTCCACGGGACCTTCAGGGTCACGCTATACCTATACTGAAATTTACAACAACACAGACATTACCCTCAATTTCAAAGATTACCATTTCTTTTACCGGTATCCCAGCGGATCCGGAAAAGATTGGACGACCGGAGGAAAAGATGTTTATATTGACTCCGGAAAACCGCTGGTGCTTTGGCAAAGCAACGGAAACGCGACCGCCGGAGGAAACTCGGTAGCTGAGTTTAATGAGTATTACGGTGTGAATCTTGTGGAGGATCAGGATATTTTCCGTATTGATTACGGCGGAATCCATGCGACACAGAATCGCGGGTTCCTGTTCGGCAAGGATGCGGATTCCATCGTGGCCGAGGCTTGGTGCAATGCGGATAACGTAGCAGATCTTCCTACTGGAAACCCCGACAAGTTGGGAATCCAATATACTTACACGGAAGGTCGCCTGTCCGAGAAAACCTCCATTTCCACAGCGACACCGGGCAGCGTGGACCCTTCGCAGGTCCCGGCCCAGAGAGTACATATTCCGAACGCGGGAATCACCCCGGCGGTGCAGAGCGTGACGGCTCAGGACAGTCTGAAGAATGAGGGGCTGGCGGTTCGTGCGGACCTGTCGATTCCAGACGGGGGTACAACCGAAGGCCTGCAGGTCAACCTGTTTTACCGCCAGAAAAACAATGCAATCGACTATCCTGCCGGCTACACGAAGATCCCAATGCAGGAAGCTGCGGACAGCTCATTCAATGCCACGGTCGACCGCAGTCAGTTTTGGGGCAGCGAGGCTGAATGGTATGTGGAAGCAAGCTACGAGTACGGCGGTACTGCTGAAAGTGAACACAAGATTGCGGCAATCGAAGAACCGGATAATATTTCGGAAGATAAGGCTGCGCCGCTGATTGTTACGGAGGTCAGTCCAAACCCCACCACAGGACAGTTTTCCTATGTTGAAATTTATAACCGTACCAATAAGGATATCAATTTATCCTATTATAAATTCTTTTACTACTACGACTACCCGAACAAAACGGCGGCACAGTCGGGAAAAACCTTCACAGTCGACAATCCCCGGGTGTTTGTCAAGCCCGGTAAAACCATGGTGCTGTGGCTCAGCAGCAATGGCACGACGGTAGACCAATTCAATCAGAATTATGGAACCAGCCTGGTGGAAAATCAGGATATCGTCAACATCAATTACGCGGGACTGCACGCTACCCTGCCACGCTGGATCCGGTTTGGCACCACGGAGGAAGACGCGTTTACCGTCGCCGGATTTAATGAAGATTCCAGTCAGCTGTGTACAAAAAATTCTCTGCAATACTCTTTTCCCAGAACGGAAGAAAATATCGCAATTCCTGTTACAGTCAGCGACAGTACGCCCGGAAACGTTGAGGCATGGCAGGTCCCGTCGGATCTGATCCCGTTTGCGGGGTATCGGGATTATCCGGCCGACGACGGAAACCCGCCGACCCTTCAGCTTTCGGAAGGCTGGTCCGTCCCGAAGTCCATCAATGAAGGCGATCAGATTTATGTGATGTACGATGTGGATTACCTTGTGGGGGCGAGTTCCGCCGAACGGATCGCGGCTATTGAAAGAGACCAGGGGAAGCCCATGCGTCCGTATCTGATTGCTACAACGATCAATTATCAGCTGGATGGAGAAGGAGACTGGTATCAGATTAATCAAAAGACGCAGTGGAGGCTGGGAAAATTCGTCGCTCAGATTCCGTCCGACATTTTGTTCGGCCACGATTCCGTCAAGTTTTATGTGCAGGCTTATACCCTTTACGGAGTCAATCAGACGGAATCAAAGGAAGTAAAAATCAACCGTCTGAATCAGGTGGACGGTGTGCGCCTGAACGTGAGCGACGGGTCCGTGCTTTCGGGCGAAACGACCGTTACCGCGAACGACGGCTCCAATAACACGGACACAAAAATCCTCGTAGATGGGAAAGTGGTTTCCACTGCGCCAATGCTGGAAAACGGGGCTTATTTCTCCGTTCAGTGCAACGGATTAAACAATTATTTTAAGAACGCCCTGACTGCGGCTTACAAAAGCAGTGACCGTGATATCATTACCATTTTTTCGCCTTGGTGTGAATTGCCGGCTTCGCGCGTGGTAAGAATCGACAACAAATATTTTACCCACGAAGACGGCAAGTACAAATTGAAGCTGACCATGTGGGCCGGTAACAGCGGAACACCTTTCGAGGAAATTTATCCGGAAGTTGCCGATGAAAATCACGAAGATTACACAGCGTCCAATCTACAGCTCCGGCTCGCAAACGGGAAGGACTATCTGCCCGTAAAAATTGAACCGGATAATTCCAAGACCAACACCAGTACAGCTTTAGAAGCAGTGCATACCATTGGGGACAGCTCCGGAATGATTCCTTATATGGACATATATTTTGAAATACCGGATACGGATATCAATGCCGTTGGCGCAACGGTGGATACCACCCAGCTATCCGACGGCGCTCATACCATTAAGGCCGCCGCGAATGGAAAAACCGTTACCGCGGAGGTAAAGGTAGACAATACAGCTCCGGTTATTCAAGCTGGAATCGAGGAAAACTCCGTTCAATATCAGCCGTTTACCCTTTCACCAGAAGTAAAGGACAACAGTAAAATCATCCAGCAAATGATAACGTTAGACGGTCAGGAAATCAAAATGCCGGCTGATATTGTTCCCGCGAACCTGACTTCCGGAGAGCACACGATTCAAATTGTTGCAATGGACGAGGCAAACAATATTGCGACAAAGAGAGTAAAGTTTATAGCGGGCTCCACAGATGGGGAAAGTCTGACAGCCGGTCAAAGCGCGATTACCGCAAATTCGGCAAATCTTTCCGTTCAGGTGGGGAATGAGCAGTCGGATGTCGAATTTCTGCAGGGGAAATCTCTGACGCTGAAAAACGGCGGCATCACCGTCAAAAGCAGTGAAAGCGGGGAATCCTCCACTCTGAATCTGGGAGACGGTCAGTCGGTAAATGTCAGCGCACCCGAAGGGGATTTTCCCTATGAGCTGTTTACCGTTAACACCGGAGCGGTTGAGGACGGAGACACTGTCGCGGTCAACTGGAAAGGAAGCGCAAGCAACGCCGATACCAGCCACGCTACTTCTCTGTATGTAAAGAATATGTCAACCGGTGAGTGGGAAAAAGTCGGAACGGAGAAGGACGGCGGAATAAAAGCTTCTTTTCCGGCGGAAAACCACACAGCAAACGGAAAAGCGGTACTGCTGGTACAATGCCGTACAAACGGTACGGAGCCGTCGGTCGGTTCCAGCCTCATCCCGGAAAAAGACGCTTCGTCGAACACTTTGGAGTGGGATGGTACCGGTGTACCGGAGAATTATGATTTTTCCTTTGCGTGGGAAACGGATACGCAGTATTATTCTGAAAGCTTCCCTTATCATTACGACCAGATGAACCAGTGGATTGTCGATAACCGCGAAAAACTGGATATCCGGTATGTGATTCATACAGGCGATATTGTGGATGATGTCGATATGACCGGAGAATGGGTCAACGCCGACCATTCCATGAAAATTTTCGATGATGCCGGTATGCCGTATGGCGTGCTGGGCGGCAACCACGATGTTTTCGCTGGAGCGGAAGGATACGGGAATTACTGGAAGTACTTCGGTGAGGAACGTTTCAAAGACAAACCGTATTACGGAGGTTCCTATAAAAATAATTTAGGACATTACGACCTGCTGACAGAAAACGGTCAGGATTTTATCGTCCTTTATATGAGCTGGGATATTTATACCAATGAAATTGATTGGATGAATCAGGTGCTTGCCCAGTATCCGGACCGTAAGGCGATCATCTCCCTGCATCGTTACACCAATGTGAAAGCGGCCGATAACTTACTGGATTATACCGGTAAGCTGCTGCAGGAAGAGGTCGTTGCAAAAAATAAAAATGTCATCGCGGTATTAAATGGTCATTACCACGGCGCTTCCATTCAGACGGATTCTTTTGACGACAATAAAGACGGGACACCGGACCGTACGGTCTACCAGATCTGTACCGATTACCAATCAGATCCGGAGGGCGGTTCTCAGTATATCAAATTTTTGTATTTTGATTTGAAAAACAATAAGATTTATATGAACTCTTACTCCCCTTACCGCCAAGATTACAATTATTTTGATACACCGCGCCTGGATTCGTATGGACCCGGCACAAAAGCGGTGGATATTGACATCGCGGAGCTGGATGTTGCTTTCAATACCAAGGCAAAGACGCTGCAGACAGAAAGCTGCGAAGTTAATGTAAGGACATCCAAGTCTATAGGAAGCCAAGAGGGGGTATCCGGTACGGTGCGGCAGAGCTGGACGGGGCTGAGTGCCGGTACATCCTATAGCTGGTATGCAAAGGCAGCGAAAGCGAATGGTGAAATTCTCTATACTCCGGTATTGACGTTTACCACGAAACAGAATAGCGGGGGAGAGAGCAAGAATCACAATAAAAATGAAACCGCTCCCACAAAAGTGACTCCCGAGCCATCCCATCCCGCTGCATCCTCCGGCTTGAGCCCGAAGGAGAAAACTCCCGTACAATCCGGGACCAGGCTGCTGTTCACTATCACCTGCGACAAGAAACCGGATGCGGTCGTCAGCGGAAACGGCCTCCTTGTCAGTGTGAACGCACCTGTGACGGAATGGGATCCGGCGACAAAAACGATTACCTACTCTCTGTCCTGTACGGCTTCTTCTCAGCTGGCGGGAAGTGAAGCGGGAATCTATGTTACCATTGACGGGGTTGTTACGAAGGTTGGAACCGTTCAGGTGAATCCGAGTCCGCCGTTTAAGAGCGATACAACAAAGAATGTACCCCTGAAAATAGGCAGCAGTTATGTTTTTAAAATCTCAAACCTGCAAGGCGCGGATTATACATTCCAAACCGCCGACGGCGAATCGCTTCAGACTTCCCAAGTACGAGGGAGTTATCCGGCGCAGGACGGCAGCTTGCTGTGTAAAGTCACGGCTAAGAAAAAAGGCTTTTACGGGGTTTATGCAAAGGTTAAAGGCAATACGTATCGGCTTTTCACAGTAGAAGTCGGTTAAAAGCACAAACAAATTTTGAGGAAGAGTGTCTGCTGTGGGGAAAAATTCTTCACGGCAGATACTTTTGTATGAACAAAAAGAAAGAGGGTATTGATCTTTGAAGGCAAAGTTGACTCCACATCAGTGTACGGCAATAGGGCTGTCTTTATTTCTGGTCGTTTTCATCGGAGTGCTGATTGTTTTCAATGCACAGATTGATCGTGTTCCCCTCAGGCCCAGCGGAAGCACACAATTTGCCAAGGCGACGGTTGTAAAGGTAATCAGCAGTAATATTGGTGAAGATGAGAATGGAGAAATGCAGGGGAATCAGGTCGTTCAGCTGAAAATCACATCCGGCCCATATAAAGGGCAGGTGTGCGAGGCGCAGAGCCCGCACGCCAATCATGCAGGCGCGTACTGTGTCCCGGGTATGAAGGTGATCGCGCTGGTTAATTTGTCAGCCGGGGGAAGCCTTGTGGCAAGCGTTTATAATTATGACAGGGGATTGGTTCTGTGGGTGCTGATCGGTCTGTTCTTCCTGATCCTGTGTGCGATCGGCGGCAGAAAAGGAGTAACATCCTCCGCCGCCCTGATCTTTACTTTTGTATGTATTATGTTTTTGTATATACCGATGATGTATATCGGGATTTCACCCTTTTTTGCTGCGTCGCTCACGGCAGTATTGGTGACATTTGTGAGTATGCTGTTGATCGGGGGCTGGTCGATCAAGTCGCTTTGCTCAATTTTGGGAACTGCGGCCGGCATTTTGACGGCAGGGCTTACAGCACAAATTTTCGGGTACTTCGGCCACATTTCCGGACTGAATGTCGAGGAAATTGAGACCCTAGCCTATATCAGCCAGAACAGCCGGCTGGATGTCAGCGGGATTCTGTATTCCGGCATCTTGATTTCCTCGCTGGGAGCGGTTATCGACGTCAGTATGTCCGTCGCTTCCACAATAGAGGAAATTCATGCGACCAATCCTTCGTTTACCGCAAAACAGCTTTTCCAATCCGGAATCCGTGTCGGCAAGGATATGATGGGTACCATGTCCACCACGCTGATTCTGGCGTATGCAGGCAGCTCCATCAATACGCTGATTATTTTGTACTCCTACAGCATGTCCTACCTGCAATTTATGAACGGGTACGAAATCGGAATAGAGATTTTAAGCGGTATTTCCGGCTCTATCGGGGTTATTCTGGCCGTTCCTTTTGTATCAGCCATTTCGTCGCTGTGGATGACAAGATCAGAAATAAACCGGCCGGACATTCAAAGACGCAGATGATACAGCGGGCTGTTGCAAAACGGCCCCAACAAAAAATAGTGCACAAAAAATACGTCTTGATTGAGCTTTTAAAGTCATTTCAAGACGTATTTTCTTACGCTTCAAACTATTGAATTGTGCAATTTGCTATTGGAAATTCGTTTTGCAACAGCCCCGTATTAACTTTAGACAAACTTTTTTACGATATTGTTACGACTGTAACGGGTTTCTTTTCGAAATTAATATAAAATCCCGAAGACCCCCCACTCTTCAGGGAGTTTTTAGCTTTTCCTTGTCTGGCCACAGCCGATAAAACGGGGCTTTATCCTTTTTAAAAGAATAAATTGTGAGCAACATTCCGATTTTGCTGCGCTAATCGAACATTTTCTTTCAAATGAACAGAAGAATTCTCAACTGTTCTTTCGCTTTTTTAGGGTTTATACTAAAAATGTAGTAAAAAGGGCGGCATTCGAAAGCAATAGGGGAGATCTGTCAATGCCGAAACGCCTACGGAAAGAAAGACGGGTGATTTTCATTAATCGAAGAGCGATTGACATCCTGATGGATATTGCGTCGAAAAAGAAGCATTACAGCTTGTCTACTCTGTCGAAGAAGGAAAACAGGACGGAGCGGACCGTCCGTACGGACCTCGGCGTTATCAACGACTATCTTGTGCGCAGCAGTTTTCCGGAAATCACGGTTCAGAAGGACGGTCTGTTCGAGCTGAAAGCGGAACTGTTTTCGGTTCAGGAACTGATTTCCCATATCGATTTTTACGATTATGCGATTTCCCGTAAAGAACGGCTCCGGATCTCTTCTCTTTTGCTGATTTGTCATGCCGATTTCATTACACTGCAGCAGGTAGCCGTTTTTATGAATGTTTCGCGTTCGACGGTCGCGAATGATCTGGAGGCACTGCATGAGAGCCTCGCCGTCAGTGGTCTGGTGCTGTCTTCGCACCCGAACAGGGGCGTCCGGGTCATCGGGGATGAGAAGAAAGTCCGGCTTTTGTTTTTTCGGCTAATGCGGGAGGATCCGTTGCTTGTCAGAATATTTTTTAATCAGGGCAGTGTGGAGCAGTTCCTGCCAGCCCTCGGGAAAAGTCTGGACGACACGATGCTGGTTATCCGCAAACTGATTACGGAATCCGAAAACCTGCACACCGTTTTTCTTTCGGAGGATTCCTTTATACAGATCCAGTATATCCTTCTTTTCTCCGTGCTCAGGGCGAAAAACGGAAAATTCCTGAGCGGACCGGACTCTCTGCCGGAACAGAAAGACCGGAGGCAGATCGCGATTCATTTATATAAAAACATCATTCAGTATTTTCAGTTGAACTACAGCCCTGGCGAGTTGCGGTTGCTTAATGAACAGATGGCGCGTCTGCATTACATTGAAAGACAGGCGGACAATTCCAATATCGTGGAAGTGCAGACCATCACCAGAAAATTCATCGAAGCTGTTTCGGGCTCACTGGCAGTTAATCTCAACACGGATTACAGTCTGTTCGAGGGTCTTTCCAACCATTTGGGCTCGGCCTTTGAACGGGATCAGAATTTACCGGATTTTCCCGAGGGACACGATATTCTGGAGGAATATCCGCAGGTTCGGGATGTGATCGACGAGCATGCGCATATCATTCAAAAATATATCAACCGGAACCTGTCGAATACCGAAAAGGAATATATCGCGGTCTATTTGTGCGCGGCCATCGAAAAAATGCACAATATTACGGGCATCAATGTTGTGCTGATCTGTAATAGCGGGATCGGAACCTCCCAGCTGCTGAAGGTGCGCATCAAAAAGCTGTTTACCTTTAACATCGTGGGAGTCATCACCTCCTACGAGCTGGGCAAGGTTCGGCGCGGCGAGGTGGATCTGATCATCTCCACTGTGCCCGTCCGGAACAGCCCCGTGGACAGCGTGACGGTAACGCCGCTCCTGAACGACGAGGATTATATGAAGATCGGCCGGAAAATAGAGCAAATCAAGAACCGGGGAACGCCGGCGGACCGGAGCGGTCACAGCATATCGTTCAGCAGTCCCAAGGAAATTATGGAGAAGATTTCCCCGTATCTGAGCAGCAACCAAGAATTGGAGCGGGCAGTCGCGGATACCGTACAGGAGTATTTCAGAAAAATTCCATCGGGTTTTCACCGGGAATGTATGCTGTCCGACTTCCTGACGCAGGATTTTATTCGGCTTGACGTGGACTGCACGGACTGGCAGGATGCCGTGCGGCAGGCAGGCGGAATTCTGCTGGAGCATGAATACATTACCGCCAACTATATTGAGAGCATGATCCAAAATGTAGAGAGAAACGGCCCCTATATTGTCATTTCTCCGGGCTTTGCGCTGCCCCACAGCGGCAAGGACGACGGGGTCAGGAAGGTGGGCATGAGCCTGATTCGTTTAAAACAGCCCGTTTGCTTCGACGTGGGTATTCTGGACCCTGTCCAGCTTGTCTGCTGCCTTTGTGCAATTAACAATACGACTCACCTAAATGCGTTGTTCCATCTCGTCAACCTGCTCGCCGTCAGCCGCTTCAAGCAGGGCCTGTTGCACGCGGAGACAGCGGAAGAAGCCGCGGAAGTGATCGCGGGCTATGAATACAACCTGACCTGACGAAAGGAGAAGCTATGTCTGCTTTAAAAAAATTTCCAAAAATGACTATTATCATGCGGGGAAGCCCGTATGACCAGGTCCGCTGCGTGGCTGAGGCCATGAAAAAGACCGGAATGAGCTCTGTCGAGATTTCCATGACCTCTTCGGACGCGCTGGAGATCATTAAAAAGATTTCGGAGGAATTCGACGGAGACCTTCTGGTGGGTGCCGGTACTGTGCGCAACATGGCAGACGCTGTCGGCGCCGTCCGCGCGAAGGCCAAATTCCTTCTGTCCCCCGTCCTTATGCAGCGGGAAATGATGGAATATGCCCATGCAAACAATGTGCTTGCGATTCCCGGAGCCTTCAGTCCGAGC
>UREO01000043.1 GCA_900546895.1 uncultured Oscillospiraceae bacterium | reverse complement strand
TACGATTGAAGGGGACGGCACCATGAGGATTGCTGCCGGAAACCTGTATGTAACCGGCAGTGTCTATAATGTCACCCTAAAGCTGACCGACAAGACCTTTGCGGCGGGCACCACCGTCTTTAAGGCCGCTTCGGATGCCGTCGATGCGGATGATTTCAATACCTTTGGATTCACACTCGAGAAAACGACGGGCACGGCAATCGATACTTTTAAAGTCGCATCCCTTTCTTTTGCAGGCGTTGCAATCAATAAGGACTCTTCCAGCATTGCCAAGGGCTATTCTGAGACATTTACCGCAGCGGCCTATCCGGCCGGCACTTCCCTTCCCGCCGGGGCCAGAGTGGTCTGGGCGCTTGACGGGGGCAGCAGCGACGTCTTTGAGCTCACTTCCTCCGACGCTTCCGCAACGGTAACGGTAAACAGTATCGATCCGGTTTTCGCGTCGGAAAATAAAACGACTCTGACCGCGGTCCTGTATGACGCAGACGGTTATGAGATGGACGACTATGGGACGGCCAGATGCGAGATTACCGCAGTTGCTAATCCGACCGCGGTTTCCGACACAAACGCCGCTCTCTCGGTCGAGAAGGGTTCCAGCTATATCATGAAAGTGACCGCTTCGTCCACACCTTCCGTTACAGCCGGTACAAGCGGTGTATTCACAGTAGCGCCAGTGTCCCGGAACGGCAATGAATATCTCTACAGGCTTTCTGCGGTCGGCTCCGTCGGCTCCGCGACAGGCATCTACCTGAACGGAAATAGAATCTTTGTCGCGACGGTAAAAGGGATTGCTTTCACAAGCGATACCACAATGGACGTATCCGTGAACGGTTCTTACACCTTCAGAATTACTTCAGCGGTGGCTCCGACCGTTACGGTTGGTTCTTCCTCGTTCCGGCTCTCCTATGTTTCCAAATCCGGCAATGATTATTTCTATAAGATTACCTCCGCCGGTGCGGCAGGTTCGGCAGCCGGAATCTATGTAAACGGCACGAGAATTTTTGTGGCTACCGTAAAGGGAATGCCCTTTGCGAGCGATACGACGATGGATTTGACCGTGCGTGGTTCCTATACCTTCCGGATCACCTCGGCAGCGGCTCCGGCCGTTACCGTCGGGTCCCCGGTCTTCAGCCTTGCTTCTGTCGGTAAATCCGGCAATGATTATCTCTACAAAATCACCTCCTCCGGCGCGGCAGGTTCGGCAGCCGGAATTTATGTAAACGGTACAAGAATTTTTGTTGCTGCGGTGGGATAAGGATTTCCCAGCCGTATTCATCACAATAAAATCGGTCTTACTGCGAGGCATCGGTTCCTGTTTACTCTGAGCCGATGCCTATTTAGATTGACGCATATTCTATTTCAGTTTGCAAATGAACAGGTTCCCTCCCCTCCGCCTTCGGCGGGGGGAGGGAACACAATTTTGTCGCAGAATCAACTGGAAATGCTGTAATTGACTTTTTTTATATTTTATATTAAAATAATAAAATTAACAAAGTCATGAAGGCTTTAAAATCTTCACTTATATTTATTAGCACACAACCATGAAGGGATGCCGTACGAAACGGCTCTTTTCATGGCGTTTTTATTTAGGAGGATTGTAAAGATTTGTTTGCTCCAATGATAACTTGTTAAGGAGACTACCATGAAAAAAACAACGACAGTAAATCTGACCGGAACCGCACTCTGTATCGCGCTCGGAATTCTGCTACCCACCTTTTTCCATATGATCGGCGCCGGACCGACCTTTTTGCCGATGCACATTCCCGTTTTACTTTGCGGATTGATTTTCGGGTGGCCGTATGGAGCGGTATGCGGGTTTATCGTACCGCTTTTCTCTTCTGTTCTGACTGGAATGCCTCCCGTTTTCCCGACGGGTGCGGTCATGATGCTTGAGCTTTGCGCTTACGGCGCGCTGACCGGATTCTTTTATCAAAAGCTCCGCTGGAATGTCTACCCCGCGCTCATTGGCGCAATGCTTGGCGGACGGATTGTATCTGGTCTGGCAAACGCTGTGTTTATGAATATGGCAAGCAAGCCTTACGGCTTCGCCGCATTTTTTTCAGCTTCCTTTGTCGTGGCACTGCCGGGGATTGTGATTCAGGTGATTCTGATCCCAATCTTTATTCTGGCCTTGGAGAAGGCTAAAATGATACGGAGGAAAAGAGCGTAAAAGATGAGCGAATATTTAAATCAGCGAAATGAAATCAAACAGTTCTTTGACGGATGCGCAGAAAATTGGGACAATCATTGTACGTTCGACAAAGAAAAAATCGCATCGATCATTACCTTGTCGGCAATAAAGGTCGGGTCGCGGGTGGTGGATATCGCCTGCGGGACCGGCGTATTGTTCCCCGAAATCCTTTCACGCAACCCCGCTTCTGTTTTGGGGATTGATCTTTCGGGCGAAATGATTTCCAAGGCGCGAAACAAATTTACGGATTCCCGTTTGCGGCTGCTTTCTTCGGATTTGTTTGACGTACATGAGACCGGCTTTGACACGGCCCTGCTGTTCAGCGCTTATCCCCACTTTCCCGATAAACCAAAGCTTGCGGAGCATCTGGTAAGTATGCTGAGGCCGGACGGAAGATTCGTCATTGCCCACAGCGAGGGGAGAAGCGCTATCAATCACTGTCATTCGGGTGATACAGTGAGCCGGATTTCGTGGCCTTTGCGTCCTGCGAAAGAGGAAGCCGAAGTATTTCTCCGCTGTTTTCATGTGGATATGTTAATCGACACCCCTGAAATTTACCTCATTTCCGGTACAAAAAAATCAGATCCGAAGGATTAGGTCATGCACGAACTTCCGGACAATATCAATGCACCCCAAAGGTATTTCGGCATATTTTGCCGTTTGGCCTTTGGGGTGCATTTTATCTTCAGGATGGGTGGTCAGGACTGTTTTTCAATCGTAAAGAGGCAGAAAGAATCGTTCATCATCCGTATGCTTTCCTTCAGCCGGTCCTTCACCGCGACGCTTTTGTTCCCGGTAACAGACAGACCGGTTAACGAGTGATCGCTGATCCAGTTGTTATGCTGCCCGTCAACATAATACTCAGTCAGCAGATAGGTTCCTTTCTTCAGACCGAAAATCTCCAGCTCATAGTCATTGATCTGTGCTCCGGGATTGGCGGCCAGAATCTGGATAGCCCCCTGCCGATCCATGGTTGCTACGCAATTGTCATTGACGTAACCTTCAATCAGAAGTTCCCTGTCTCCAAGCATATGGAGCATTTTCATCACGTGACCGCTCGGGGTCGGAACATACTGATTCTGATCATTCAGGACAAACATCGTGCGCCCAAGCTGCTGATTTGGATTGTGGAAGGAGCACCATGGAAACATCTTGAGATTCTTGCAATAGGAGCCTAAAATCATTCCGGCAATCTCTCCGCTGGCATTTTGAAGGTTGTTCGGTCTTCCCGCGTCGCCCACCCCGGTTCTCAATCCATATTCCGTCATCAGAAGCGGCAGATCAGGCAGGTTCAGTTCTTTGATCTTCGCTTCATGACGGATATAGAATTGAAGAATTCTTCCGGGATTGGTATGATACTCATGCATGGAATAAAAGTCAATTTTACGGTCCTTATCCTTTGCAAGGATCTCTAAAAATTCACCCCAGTATTTCCAGTTTGTCATTCCCGCGGACATCCCGAAACCGCCGACCAGCAGCGGCGTCTCATAGGAATGTTCTGCATTCAGTTGCTTAATCGCCCGATAGGCTCTCTTGTACAGATTATAAAATTCCGGCATAGTCAGTTCGCCGAAATTTGGAATTTCAACTTCGTTACAGCACTCAATATAGACAATATTTGGACACAGGGCTTTATAGTGCTCGACTACTTTTTTAAATACCTCCTCATATTGATCAAACGAAACAAGGCCGTCGGTCACCTCCCGCTCATATCTGCGGATATTCAAAAGGACCGTGTCCGCACAGGCCGAGTGAGACGTCAGATATTCTTCAACATGAACTCCCAGCGGGGAAGGAACGGTCAGAGGCCAGTCGTAATGATAATGATTCGGGTCGTCCTGATAGCGGTTTTCCCCAATCAAATAATTCCAGTGATAGGTATTATCACGGTAGTCCCATACCTCATCCAATGTAATGAACAGGCGAATCATCTCGGGGCGTCCGATATATGCCTCCATTGCCTCCGGAAAACGTTTATCCGGGGTGTACCTTAATGTGGTGTTATGGTACTTTTCGACGTGTGGCCACTCTCTCATGACTCTGTTTGCGTCCACCTTGATCTCCATATTTTTCTCCTTTTACATAAAATTTAATTTCGTTACAGCATTTCCCGTTGATTCTGCAGCAAGGTTGCGCTCCTCTCTCGCTTACGGCGGGGAGGAACGTTGTTTTGCCTCGCAAACTGAGATGGAATTGCTGTAAATAGTATAGAATAGTAAAAATTCAGCCGGTCTATGTGTTTTTGATAGGGAACCGGAACCGGATGCCAGTGCTTGAACGTGATGATTTGAAAGGCAGGCTCCAACCAATTTTCAAAGCTATTATAGCATGGATAGAATAAAATTTCACTAATATATAAAACAAAATTCTATTTTATATGCTGTAAGAATTCAACAAAATAAATCCGTTGCCTTCCTATCCGGGGGACATGGCGGGGAAGAACATAAGCTTCCGGGCACAGCACCCGATGACCGAAGAAAAGAAGTGTGCACAGATGGAACTATGTTCGAATTCAGGAGGAAAATAGCGAGTGGGGAAGAAACAAGAAATCCAAATATAAAACAAAGTTTCATAAATGCATCCCGAAAAAACTGATTTTACAAGACTAATTTTAAAAAATGGACTTATTTAAACTGAAATCTGTGGAAAACGACCAATGGACAAAATAAAATTTTGTTTCAATTCATAATGGAATTCTGTTTCATTAGTTGTTATAATAGATGCGAAGGCGGTTCCCGAACCGATTTTCAATTACATAGTTGTAGGGAGGAAAACATATGGAAGCAAAGACCTTAGCACAGGAAATTCTGGAATGTCTTGGAGGAGCGGCAAACATCGCAGAACTGGAAAACTGTATGACCAGACTGAGGGTAGAGGTTCGGGACGCCGACAAAGTGAAAAAGGATGCGCTACTGAAGATCAAGGGAGTGATGGGGGTCGTTGGGACGCCCGAAGAGCCTCAGGTCATTCTCGGTCCGGGCGTGGCGGACAAAATCTGTACGGAGCTGAAACAGATGGACGGGCTGAATTATTCGGAAGCGAAACAGGATGGAGCACTGATGCACAAGAAAAAGTCAAAAGGCATTTTTGAATTTTTCTCCAACGTATTCGTACCCCTCGTTTCGATCTTCGCCGGAGCCGGTCTGCTTTTCGGTATCAGGCAGATTTTCGTGCTCATATTCACCCTTACGGGTACGGCTGCCTTTAACCCGGCTGCGGTCGCGGACGGCGGCTCCGTATTCATGGCGGCGCTGACGGTTCTGTGCTCCACGTTCTTTACGTATCTGAACATTGCGGTCGGCTGCCAGGCGGCGAAAGTCATGGGCGGCAATCCGTATCTCGGCCTGATCGCCGGCGGCATCGTCACAAACGTAGGGAATCTTGCGGGCGTTTCGATGGGCTTCTTCGGTCTTACCTTCACCAACGGCAAGGGCGGCACGCTTGCGGCGCTCGCGGCCGGTGCGCTGATTGCCGTTGTGGAAAAATGGATTAAGGACCACTGCCCGGATTCCCTGAAAATCCACCTGCCCTCTCTCGGGGCGATTCTGGTCGTTGGTCTTTCTACGCTGTTCATTATCCAGCCGGTATGCGGCGTTCTGACAACCGGCATCACCAATGTGCTGCTGTGGCTGGTAAACAACGCGGGACCGCTTGGCGGGGCGGTGATTGCCTTCACGTTCCTGCCTCTGGTTATGACGGGCATGCATCAGGGTCTTACTCCCATCCATCTTTCCCTGATCCAGCAGCTTGGCTACACACCTATTTACGCCTTCGACTCCATGGCGGGCGGCGGACAGGTGGGTGCAGCCATTGCCCTGTTCTTTAAATACCGGAAGAACAAAAGCCTGCACAATGCCGTAAAGGGCGGTCTCCCCGCCGGTATCCTCGGCATCGGTGAACCGCTGATTTTCGGCGTCAGCCTTCCGCTGGGCCGCGTATTCTTTACGGCCTGCGCCGGCGCCGCTCTGGGCGGTGCTCTCCTCGGCTTCTTCCCCCACTCGGGCGCCGTTACCGTCAGCGTTTCCGGAATCCTCGGCGTTCTTGTCAACACCAATCCATTGGCGTACCTGGCCGCCTATGCTCTTTCTATCGCCGGAGGCTTCCTGTTTACCTGGTCTGTCGGTGCGAAAAAAGAGGCGCTTGACGCGTTCGGCGGAGATCGGTAAAGCCGGAACTGAAATATTCTGTGGCCCAATGCCGGAACGGGAGCCTTCGGGAGCTCCTTTTTCCGGCAGCGGGCTTTCCCGGCAAGCCACTGAAGTTACAGTCAACAACCTGATATCATATTGAATTGAATTTAGAAAGGATTTTGCAAAGATGAGTTTTATGTTCAAACCCCTAGCCTATGATGACCACACCGCAATCAACCGTCCCGACATCCCGGCGTCCGTCAGGGAGGATCTTGTTTTCGGTACCGTGCAGTCCGCGAAGCGTATTGCTGAAAAGGCCGTTTCCCTGCTGGAAAGCGGAAAATCGGGATGTGTCGTGGCCGTGGACGGTTACGCCTCCGCCAAATTCAGCGACCTTTCGGGTGCGCTGTCGCAGGCCGTACGGCAGCGCGGCTACCGGGTGGCCCTGCGCACCATGGACGAGGTTTACAAACCGGTCGAAGAACTGGACGCCATGCTGGCGGAGTGTCTTCCCCTGAATTACGAGGAAGACCCCGTTCTGCTGTTTGGCAAACTGTACGAGGGAAGCTTCTCCGATTTTATCGACAGGGGAAAGGCAGAAAAACTGCTGGAGGAAATGCGGAATCTTCCCGAAAAAACGTTGATGATTTTTACCGGATACGGCAGCACGTCGGAGACCTTCTCGGCTCTGACGGACCTGAAGGTCTATATTGATGTGACCCCGAAAACCGCCGCCATCCGCGCACGCGAGGGAAAACTGGTTAACGTTGGGGACAAAACCCCGCGCCCGTTTGAGGAACTGATGCGCCGCAACTATTTCGTGGATTTTGAAATCATTTTGAAAAACCGCAAACGTCTGCTGACGCAGAATGAAATTGATTTTTATATCTGCGGCGACCATGACGAGGATTTTGTGCTGATGAGCGGCCGGGACCTCGAAACAATCCTGACCGGCCTTTCACGCTATCCGTTCCGCACCAAGCCTGTCTATCTCGAGGGCATCTGGGGCGGCGAATTTATCCGCAAGGTCAGACGGCTGCCTTCCGAATACAAAAATATCGCATGGGTATTCGACATGATCCCGATGGAGGTCAGTGTCGTAGTCGACGCGGACGGCCGCGAAGTGGAGTTTCCGTTCTTTACCTTCATTCAGAAATGCCCTCTGCCGATCATGGGTGAAAAATGCACCGAACGGTTCGACGGCTATTTCCCCATCCGGTTTAATTACGACGATACCTACCACAGCAACGGCAACATGTCTGTTCAGGTTCATCCCTACGAATCGGTCTGTAAAGAATGTTATAATGAAAAAGGCAGTCAGGACGAGGCCTACTACGTTATTGCCACCGGTCACGGGGCGAAAACATATCTCGGCTTCAACAAAGATGCCGACCCCACCGAATTTGTCGCGCTGGCGAAACAGTCCGAAAAGGACGGCAGCGACCTGGACTATGCCAAATATGTCAACCACATCGACTCCGTTCCCGGCTGTCAGGTCATGATCCCCGGCGGAACCATCCATGCCTCCGGCCGCAACCAGCTGATTCTGGAGCTCGGTTCACTCACCATCGGTTCCTATACCTATAAAATGTACGATTATAACCGGAGAGATGCCGAAGGCAACCTCCGCCCGATTCACAGCGCGATGGGTGAGAAGGTGCTTCGTACCGAGCGCACCTCGGATTGGGTACGCGAAAACATCGCCATTGAGCCGATTCCCGATGGGGAAGGCGACGGGTGGAAACAATATATTGTAGGAAAAACCGATTTGATGTATTATCAGACCAAGCAGCTTTATCTTGAAAAAAAGGCGGAATTCTCCAACGACGGCCAGTTTACCGTCCTTACTCTGGTGGACGGCGAGGAAGTAAAGGTCTATTCCAAATCCAATCCGGAGTTCTGCTACCGGCAGAAATTCCTGGATATCGTTGTGGTTCCGGCGTCCATTACCGATTATGTAATTGAAAATATGGGCTACCAGCCGGCTGTTGTCCACAAGACCATGCTCAGAACCGATGACTGAAGAATTCAGAAAGGAACGGAAAATCATGAGGGAAGACTTTATCCGCGAACCGAAGGGAATACAGAAATGGTGGGAAGACTGCGAGCTTTCCGGCCAGAACGTTGTCTGGCGCCAGAAAAAAATCAGCGAGCTGAAGGGCATTTACAAAAATGAGGATGCCCTGGCGGCGTTCGGCGACCAGCTTGCCTACCGCGTAGCGAATCAGAATTTCCACCGCACCGACTACGTCAAGGGCAATCTGCAGTGGGGCATTACTTATCTGGAAGCTTACTGCGTCGACGGGGAGTGCAGCATGACGCACGGACATTTCCACATTGACCGCGACTGCGACGAATATTACTACGGCTTGCAGGGAGAAGGTTTTCTGCTGTTCTGGGACGGCGGGGACGAATTTTACGCGGAAAAGATTTTTCCGGGCTCGCTGCACTACATCAGCGGTAAATACGCCCACCGCATCATCAATTCCGGCGAAGGCGTTCTGGCCGTGGCCGCGTGCAGCCTGCCCGCCACCAAGCAGGACCACGCCGTCATTGAACAGAAGCCGTTTCCTTTCCGCTGCTATAAGCGCAACGGAGAAATCCAGTGGGTCGGGGAGGGCTGAAAAATGGAACCGATTCTTCCCATTCCCGGTTACTGCGTCAGCGTCTGGGGCGGCAGCCGTCTTACAGATATTCGGGGTATCACGCCGCCCGAAGGACAGCAGTATGGAATCTGCCGGGAGGTGAGCGCCTACCGGAACACAACAAGCAAAATTCTCAGCGGCGAATATGCCGGCAAAACTCTTCACGAACTGATCGGCCTCCGACACGGGGAACTGCTGGGCAGGGACCCCGCCGACCAGCTGGTGCGTGTGGCCTACATTGACGCACGGGAGGATCTTTCCATTCAGGTCCACCCCGGCGAAGAGTATGCGAGCCGCGTGGAAAACGATTTTGAGAAGTCGGAATCGTGGTATATCCTGGACTGCGACGAAGGCGCCTATGTGGTGGCCGGAACGACGGTAACGGACAAAGAGCAGCTGCGCGAAGCCGCCGCCGACGGCACTATCGAGCAATATATCCGCAAAGTGCCGGTGAAAAAGGGCGACTTCGTCATGATTCCCGCCGGGATGCTGCACGCCTGCGGCAAAAACATGCTGGCGCTGGAAGCGGGCAGCTTTGGCGGCATCACCTACCGACTGTACGACTATGGGCGCGGCAGAGAGCTGCATCTGGAAAAGGGGTTTGATGTGCTTGACCCGGCCCTGCAGCCTGAGGTGCGGCACTTCGAGCCGGGAAGCAGGCCGGCCGCCGGCGCCAGCGTGCGGGAAGCGATCCGCCACCCCAGCTTCTGCGTGGATATCGTGGATATCGCGGACGAATGGGAGCCGGAAAACAACGGTATCTGCCTGTCGCTTACCGCCGTGGAAGGGAACGCCGTCGTGGAAACCGCCGAAGGGCGGTATCAGATGAATCATACCCACACCGTTCTTCTTCCGTCGGACCGGAAGTCCTGCAAAGTAAAAGGAAACTGCAGAATCCTGTGCTGCTGGCACCCGTTCTGAGAATATCAAAAAGACCGGCCCCGTTCGGGGCCGGTCGTATTCTCGGCAAACAGGACTACTCTTTCAGTCTCAGCAGCAGCGAACGGTAATCCGTAAGCATTTTCGCCGGGTCCTCTCCGCTCTCGTTTACAAAATTCAGGAACAGGATGTCCACAATAAACAGCTGCGCGTACCGTGAAAAAATGGCCGCTACTTTCGTCACCTGTTCTACGTTCGGAACGAAAAGGCAGATGTCGGCGAGTTCGGAAAGGGTCGTGTGGCCGTACCGGGTAATGGCGATGACTTTGCACCCGTTTTCCTTCGCCCGCTGGACGGCCAGATTTACCTCGCGCGTGATTCCGCTGTAGGAGACAGCCACGACAACATCGTCGGGGCCCGCCATGATGGCGTTCTGGGTGCCGAAGTTTCCGTCGATGTTGTAGATACAGCACTTATGCATCTTCATCAGCTTCTGCTGCAAATCCTGTACGATCAGGGAAGATGCCCCGATACCGAAAAAGTACACCAGTTTGGCGCGGTTGATGATGGACACGGCCTCCCTGAATTTTTCAAGGCGGTTGATGTTCAGCGCTTCCTGACACACGCTGGTGATATTGTGAAGAAAGTGCTGGTTGAGATCGTCTTTGTTATTGCCCCACTGAAGAATCTCATTGAAATCGTTTACGGTTTTCACGTCCACGTTGCGCACCAACTCTATGCGCATTTCGTTAAAGGATTTGTATTCCAGATTGTGGACAAAACGCGTTACGGTGGAAGGGGCCACCCCGGCCGCGCTGGCCAGGCCGTATATACTCAGCTTTACGGTCTGCTCGGGATTCTGTGTAATATAATCCGCAATTCTGCGTTCCGCTTTGGTAAACGAATTGTAATATTGACTGATTCGAGTCAGGCAGTTCATAAAGGAAACCTCCGACTGGTCTTTGAATGATTTGACAGCTGGACCATCATTATTGTAACATGTTTTTAACCGGGTGTATACACGGGAATTGTTCTCCAACGGACCTATTTTAAAAAATATCAACGCAGCCTTGTTGCAGAATGAACTGGAAATGCTGTAAACAGGTTTCCACAGGTCTTGAAGGAAAGCGGAAGCCGAAGAAAAATTTATCGCAAGAAAGGAAACAGGAACCATGGAAAGGAAAGTATATTCGCCGATCACCGGCCGCGCTGTCTCTGTTACCGAGGTCCCGGACGAAGTTTTTTCCGGGAAAGTGCTGGGCGACGGCGTCGCCGTTTATCCCGAGTCGTCGTTCGTGCTGGCGCCGTTCGACGGCGTGATCTCCAATATCGCCAGGACCCTGCACGCCATATGCATCACCGGCGACAACGGAATCGAGCTGCTGATTCATCTCGGGATAGACACGGTGAAACTGAACGGAAAGGGATTCACCTGCTATGTGGAAGACGGCAGCCGTGTCCGCAGGGGCGACTGGATTATGAAAATGGATCTCAAGCTTTTCAAGTCAAACAATTTCCGAATGATTTCCCCTTGTATTATCACCAATCTGGCCGACTTTACAAATCCAAAAATCCGGCTGGGAGAAGTGACCGCGGCGCAGTCGGAGATTATTTCCTGCGAATCCGCAGAGGCCGCCGATGACTGATCTCCGCGCCGTTATTACCGATCTGGACGGCACTCTTCTGAACGACCGCGGCTATGTCCATCCGGACGACCTGAAGACGCTGTCCAAGCTTCGGGAACACGGCGTACGAACACTGATCGCGACAGGCCGCCATCCCGATCTGTTCCGTTTCTATCTTCCGCGGCTTGGGACGATGGACGCAGCCGTCGCCTGCAACGGAACCCTGTTGTACGACCCCTCCCGGGATGTCGGAGAGGTTCTGGATCAGTTCACGGCCGGGCAGTTGGAGCGGCTGGATCGCTTTTGCAGACGTGAAGGGCTGTATTTCAATTATTACACTTCCGTCAGCCCGTATTTCTGCCGGCGTGACCCCAGGCTTTCAGCGGACGGCCGGTCGGTGGAAATGCATAAAAATTTTTTTATCCGCTCCGGTATCCGGTCTTATGAAGAATGGAGAGGCCTGCCGGAGGAACCTGTGGTAAAGGCATCGATTCCGACCCTTTTACCGGAGCAGATGGATAGACTGCAGAGGGAATTCTCCGACCTGACTCTGGAGCTCTATCATAGTCCCTGCTGCGTGGAAATGGAACCTCCGGACTGCGGCAAAGGGCCGGGCCTGAAGAAGGCCGCGGAGAAACTCCGTTTTCCGCTGGAAAAAACCATGGTAATCGGAGACAGCAGCAATGACATTTCCATGTTTCGCGTAGCGGGCTTTGCCGCGGCGCCCGCGAACGTGTCCCCGGAAGCGGAACCCTACATAGCCTATCGCGGGACCGATAACAATCATGCACCGATTACGGATATCGTGCGCCATTTTGCGCCGGAGCTGCTGCGATAGCACGGCGGAGACGGCTGGTAAATCGGCAGACGCCAAACGGCTTTTCGCGATCATGAATCTTGGTGTAAAAAAGGGCGATGGAGTCGTCTTTCAGATTGAAGGCGAGGGCGAAGAAACCGAAAGCAGACAGCTTCGGGATTTTTGTGAAAAGAATCTATGATTTAGCGACATTTTTCACAATGATGCCGTTGACAATAGCTCCTCAACAAAATACTGCACAAAAAATGCACCTTAAGCGGGCTTTAAAAACTCGTTTAAAGGCGCATTTTCTTTTTATGAAAAGCGATTCCTTTGTGAAATTTACTGTCATAAAATTCATTTCACAGCAGCTCAGATAATACAGGGGACGGAACTTTGATTGCGAGAGCCGAACAGGTCGCGGCCCTTATTTGTTTTTGTCCACAATCTCCTTTGCCATTGCCGTTAGGTCGGTTTGCTGAAGATTGCTGTCTTTTGCCATTAAAATATAGCTGATCCCGTTATCGGTCCAGACAACGGACTGAATAACGCTGTTCTCTACTGCATCGCTGCCGTAAGTAAACATAATCTCTCCGCTTTCCTGGGCCTTTTTGTCTTGTTCCGTCAATTGATAATCTGCCGGAACAAATCTGTATTTCTGTGAGGAATAAGAAAGGGTCACGCCTTTATAATCCGTGTTTATCGCTTTGGAATCTGATGTTGCCCCGGGAAGCTGTTTATTGACAGTCAGGTTCACTTTCTGATCCTTGCCGGATACATATGTGTAGGCAATAAATTTATAATCGCCCATTTTTTTGCCGTTTTCGTCAATAGGGTTGGTATTGCCGATGACCGCTTCCTGAAAAGTATAGCCGTTTGAAAACGTTTCCAAATTGTTCGGAACAAATCCAAGGTCCTTTTGAAGCGCTTTTTCCGTCGGAAAAGAAGTGTATGTCGGTATAGATGATGATGACATTACATATTGGCTGACCTTTGTTGCCGCGAAAACGGTAACCGTGGTCAAACAGAGAATGGCGGCCAGAATCGCTGCGCTTTTTAATGAAAATCGTTTCTTCATCAGAAAACCCTCCTTTTGGGTCTGTTGTTTTATTGCCTTATTTACATTGAGCCTTAATTGATCGGAAGCCTCCACCTGATTCGAGATCTTTAAGAGCGCTTCTTTTATATTTTCTTCAAATACTTTTGTGTTCTGCATAGGTCTTTGCACTCCTCTCCTGAACGGTTAACAGAATCCAGCCCTGCTTTCAATTTTTTTCTTGCCGAAAAGAGTCTGGACTTTACGGTCCCTTCCAAACATCTGCAAACCTTTGCGATCTCCTTTGTAGAAAGGCCGTTAAAGTAGTACAAAATGACAACTGTTTTCTGCTTTGCCTCCAAGTGGTTGATTTCCGAGTATAAAAGCCTGTTTTCCTCAACTGCTGAATACTGTTCATTTAAAAGATCAAGATTTGACTCCTCGACTCTTTCCGCCATGTTATCCACTGGGATTTCACGGCTGGCTGACCGGCCGAATTTCCAGGCTGTTCTGGTCAATATTCTGAAAAACCAGGCATGGAAACCGTTCGGATTTTTCAGGTCGCCGATATGTTTAAAACATTTGATAAACGCCTCTTGTGCGATATCCTCGCAGATGGACTTTCTGCCGGTAATCAGATAAGCC
>UREO01000042.1 GCA_900546895.1 uncultured Oscillospiraceae bacterium | reverse complement strand
CGGAGCTGTCCGCGTGCTTTTTTATCATGATACCTTCCTCCGCACAGAATGATATGGTCACGAAATATCGGGAAATCGAAAGTCCATATGCAAATGATTTTCATTTACACATGGACTTATTGTAATAGCGGTTTTCTGTTTTGTCAAGCCGCCTGGTCGGATGCACAGGGGAGATGGACAAAGTGCAAAGGCGGTTTTATACCTGCAGAATAAAATGCTGTACCGCCAGCGATGTGACCGAAAGGACCGCCCAGCAGAGGAAACCGAGCAGAATCGGTCTGCCGCCGTTCTTTACCAGCTTTACCAGATTGGTGTTCAGGCCGATTGCCGCCATGGCCATCACAATGACGAATTTGCCCGCTTGAGATAAAAAGCTCCCCATTCCGATGGGCAGGGGCAGAAAGGTGTTGGCGACAGAGGCAAGGATAAATCCCAGTACGAACCACGGAAAAATTTTTATGATGCTGTAGCCGCCCTTGCTGTTTCCGGCTTCCTTTCTGCCGGTGTAAATCGCCAGCACAAGCGTAACGGGGACGATCATCAGCGTTCTGGTCAGCTTAACGATGACTGCCAGATTGCCCGCCGCGTTGCTGAACGTGTACCCGGCGGCGACAACGGAGGAGGTGTCGTTGACCGCGGTACCCGCCCAAAGACCGAAGCTCTGGTCGCTCATACCGAGAGCATGTCCCAGAAAGGGAAACAGAAAGGCGGCGATGACGTTGAACAGAAAGATCGTTGAAATCGAATGCGCGACTTCGTCGTCGTCCGCGTGAATGACGGGCGCGGTTGCCGCAATTGCAGACCCGCCGCAGATGGCGGAGCCGACCCCGATCAGCGTTTTGGTATTGCCGTCCAGCTTTAAAAGCTTACCGGCAAAATAGGCGGTCAGAAATGCCGCCGTAAGGGTAAAGGCCATTAATACGAGCGTTTGCCTCCCGACCTTAAAGACATTGAACAGGTTCATTTCGAAGCCCAGCAGGATGATGGAGTACTGCAGCAGTTTTTTGGAAGTGTAGCCGATGCCGTCGTCGAACCGCTGCGGCCTTTTCCAGAAAGCCAGCAGCATGCCGAACAGGATACCCAGAACGGGGCTGCCCACAACGGGAATGATTTTTCCGATCAGCCACGCGGGGATGGCGATCACCGCCGTCAGGGCAATGCCCGGCAGCTTGTTGACAAGTGTTTTCATTTCACATTCGCTCCTTCGCCGTTTATCATACGCCTTGACTAACGATTAGTAAAATATTATTATCTTATTAATGTTATTAGAAAATGATTATGATTACAGCAATTCCTTCAGTTTGCCGGAGAAACAAATCTTGTTGCAGAATCAACTGAAAATGCTGTCGGGGAGAGAATATGACGTTAAGACATTTTAAAATCTTTGTCGCGGTCTGCGATACCATGAATATGACAACGGCGGCGGAAACGCTTTTTATCTCTCAGCCTGCGGTGAGTCAGGCGATTGCGGAGCTGGAAAACCACTATGGGGTCCGGCTTTTTGAACGACTGTCCAGAAAGCTTTATTTCACGCAGGCCGGGCGGAAGCTTTTGGGCTATGCGCGCCATATGATACGCATGAATGCCGAAGCGGAAAACGATATGAGGGCGCTTTGCCACAACGAAACCGTCCGGCTCGGCGCGAGCGTCACTGTCGGCGCCCATGTCCTGCCCGAAGCCGTTTTAAAGTTTCGGGAAATCAATCCGGCGGTAAAGATGGAAGTGGTCGAGGACAATACGGCGAAAATAGAGGACCTGATTCTAAAGGACGCCGTTGACCTTGGATTGGTCGAGGGCGAAACCGTTTCTCCGGACATTGTCAGCCGCGACTTTATGGACGACGAGCTGGTGCTGATCTGTTCCCCCCGTCACCGTTTTGCCGCTTGCGGCGAAGTCGATCCGCGGGAACTGGGGACGGAAAATTTTATTATTAGGGAAAAGGGAAGCGGAACCCGAAAAACCTTTGAGGATAAAATGGCCGGAAACGGCTTTCCCTGGGAAGCCGCCTGGACCTGCAACAACGCGGATACCATTAAAAACGCCGTGGCGGCGGGGCTGGGCGTTTCCGTCATCTCCGCGCGGGCCGTTCGCAATGAAGTGAAATCCGGGCTGCTGTGCCGCAGGGAGGTGAAAGGTATCCGTTTTCAGAGGCGGTTTAAATTGATTTATCATAAAAACAAGTATCTGACGGAGGCCATGAAGAATTTTATGTCGATGCTGGAGCAGGGGCCGCTATAATTTATTTACGGATACGGAAAGACTGTTCCGGCGGATTCTGGGCGGCGACCCGGAAAAAGGAAGGTTGCGCATTCCTGCTGGAGCGAATAGGAGCTGCAAGGAAAAAAGAAAAGGGTTGAAATGTGCTATAATCAGTACAAAGACTTTGTCAGGAGGAAAATGAGATTGGAAAATGAAGTTTTAAAACAGTTGCGGGAAAGAAAATCGGTACGGGTTTTTGAGAACCGGGAAGTTCCCCGGGATGTCAAAGACGAAATCATCGCCGCGGCGTTTGAGGCGCCTACGGCTGGAAACATGATGTTATATACGATCATTGATGTAACGGACAGCAAAATTAAGGAACAGTTGTCCGCCCTGTGCGACCATCAGCCGTTTATTGCCAAAGCCCCGGTCGTTCTGGTCTTTGCGGCAGATTATGATAAGTGGTATAAAATGTTCAGTGCAGCGGGACTGTCCCCCCGTAAGCCCGGACCCGGCGATTTGCTGCTCGCCTGCTCCGACGCCCTGATCGCCGCGCAGAATTCCGTAACGGCGGCTCATTCGCTGGGGCTTGGCTCCTGCTATATCGGGGATATTCTGGAAAACGGTGGAAAGGTCCGGAAGCTTCTTTCTTTGCCCGAATATACACTTCCGGCCGTCATGGTGGTCTACGGATATCCCACTCGGCAGCAAAGGGAAAGGAAAAAACCCGGACGTTTTGAAAAGGAACATATCGTCCACACGAATTCGTACAGGGAAATGCAGCCGGAAGAACTGCTCCGTATGTACGGTGAGAATGGCTCGCGGGAAAGTTTGGAGGCCTTTTGCAAAAGAAAATATATGTCCGATTTTTCAATGGAGATGAACCGGTCCGTTTCGGAGCATCTGAAAAATTTCATGGACCGCTGAAAATTTTATATTGATAAAAGAAGTCTGGAAAATTCCGCGTAAAATCAGTTACATAATTGTTGCCTCGTGGTCATACAAATTGATAACGAAGGTGATGATGAAGATGTACAAGCAGAACAGGACCGCTTATCTTTTTGTTTTGATTTTATCCATTCTGTTTCTTTACGGAGGCAACCGCATCGCGGAGCAGCATAAACTTAGCATTATTATTCAGAGCAGGGATTCGGAATTGGACGATCAGGTTTTTGCTCAGGTCACAGCAGTAAACAGCACCCGCCCGGATCAAAACGATTCCACAAGAAAAATCGTAACGTTTACTGCAAAAATCACAAGCGGGCAAAATAAGGGACAAATGGTACAGGCTGCCCAATATTCCTATATCGATAATCCGACAATGCCCCCCGCGGTCAGTCAAAACGACAAAGTGGTTCTGGGAAAACTGACACAGGACCAGAGCACGGAATGGGTGTTCGAAAATTATGAGAGAATCGATCAGATCATCCTTTTGTCCGTTATTCTGGCGGCGCTGATCCTGATTTTCGGCGGAAAAAAGGGAGTGCATACCGTCGTTGCCTTGATTCTGACCTGCCTGTCCGTCTTTTATGTTTTTCTTCCGATGATTCTTGCGGGGTTCAATATCTACCTCTGCACGGTGCTGGTCAGCGTGTATGTCATCTGTGTGACGTTCCTGCTGACGGGCGGAATGAACCGGAAAAGCCTGGCCGCTGCGCTGGGCTGCATTGGAGGAGTCGTTTTCTCCGGGGGCATTTATCTGGTGTTCAACCATACCATGAAGCTGACCGGTTTTTACAACGATCAGTCTTCCCGGCTGATGGAGCTGTTTGCAAACCAGCCGCTCAATCTTCAGGCGGTCGTTTTCGCCATGGTTACCATCGGAGCGCTTGGCGCCACCATGGATGTGGCAATGTCCATCGCTTCTTCGCTGGTGGAAATAAAATCAAACAGAGGCAGCCGTATTTCGCGGTATATCCTGATAAAATCGGGACTGACCATCGGGCGGGACATCATGGGGACCATGATGAATACGCTGATCCTGGCTTACGTCGGAAGCAGCCTGGTCACTCTCATCATTTATGCTGCCTCCAATTATCCAATTATGCAGCTTGTGAATCAGGAGGAAATCATCGTTGAGTTCCTGCAGTCGCTGGTTGGCAGCCTCGGCATGCTTCTGACTATTCCGTGCACCACCTTTATCTCGGCAATGGTTTGGTCGGAACCGGGAGCGCCGGACCCGGCGGCACAAAGTCAACGCCGCGGCAGCCCTTCCATGCATAAAAGGATATCTTAAATTTCAGGCTGCTTGTATTTATAAGCGGCCATCAGGAATTCTACAGCAATTCCATTTCAGTTTGCGAAACAAAACACGCTTCTCCCCCGCCGAAGGCGGGGGAGAAGCGTAACTCTGTTGCAGAATCAACCACGTTTTTGTAACTTGGGACAAGAAGAATTTGTATATAAAGAAAGCCCTCTCAGCCGGAAAAAGCTGAGGGGGCTTGAAATTTCGGGAATGTTATGGATAGTTAAGCCGTTACTTGAAGTGCTTAAAACGGAGTCAGCTCCTTATTCCGTTTTTCTCCATTTTAAAAGCAGGGAAGAATTGATAATGACGGCGACTGACCCGACATTGTGAACCAGGGCGCCGACCACCGGATTCAGAATGCCGGTGATGGCAAGGACAATCGCGATGAAATTCAGCGTCATGGAAGCGGCGAGATTTACTTTGATCGTCTGCATTGTCTTTTTTGAGAGCTGTAAAAGGTGGGGAATCTCCTTGATATCGTCGCCGACCAGCACGATATCCGCCGCGTCAATGGCGATGTCGCTGCCGATGCCGCCCATAGCAATTCCCACGTGGGCGGTTTTCAGCGCCGGGGCGTCGTTGATACCGTCGCCCACCATGCAGACCAGCTCTCCCTTTTCCTGATACGCATGGATTTCCTGCAGCTTTTTCTCCGGCAGGCAATCCGCTCGTACATCCTGAATGTTCGCAGCCTGAGCGATATGAAATGCAGCCGGCTTTGCGTCTCCGGTCAGCAGGACGGTTTGGACTCCGGTCCGGTGAATGGCATCCACCGTCCGGGCGGCGTCCGGACGAAGGGTATCGGAGAGGGCGATCATACCAACGGCGCTTCCGTTTCTCGCAAGGGAAATTACGGTACAGCCGTCCGATTTGGCCTTTTCCTCCGCCTGCAGAAGTTCATCCGGAAGAGTGATTCCGTGTTCCGTCATCAGCGTCTCGTTTCCCGCAAAAATGTCCTGCCCGGCGTAACGGACGACTACGCCGCGCCCGGCCAGCAGTTTGAATTCCTCCGGCTGCTCCGGAAGGGTTCCGTGCTTTTGCAGGTAGTCCGCGACGATCGCCCTGCCAAGCGGGTGCTCCGAGCGCAGCTCCGCGGCGGCGGCCAGTTGCAAAAGCGCCGCATCATTCAGCGCGGGATCGATGCTATGTATCTGTGTAACCGCCGGCTTGCCATAGGTCAGGGTTCCGGTTTTATCAAAGGCGATCCGCTGTACCTGCGACAACCGTTCCAGAGCGTCCCCTTCCCGGACGAGGATGCCGAACTTTGTCACGTTTCCGATTCCGGCCATGATCGCGGTAGGGGTGGCGAGTACCAGCGCGCAGGGGCAGAACACTACCAGAATGGTAACGGAACGGATGATCTCTCCGGTGGCAAACCAGGTGATGACGGCGGCCAGCAGTGCGGTCACGACGATCCAGGTAGCCCAGCGGTCTGCGATTCCGACAATTTTTGTTTTTCCGGCATCTGCGGATTCTACCAGGCGGATCATACGCTGCAGGGAACTGTCTTCTCCGACTTTTTGCGCCGCCATGTCAAAGGTACCGAACTGATTGACCGTTCCGCTGAACACCTCGTCACCCTCGCCCTTGTCCACCGGCAGGGATTCGCCCGTCATGACGGACTGGTCGATAGAGGTTTGTCCTTTCAGAATCGTACCGTCCACAGCAATGGTTTCTCCGGCCAGTACACGTAGGATATCCCCGATTTTCACCTGCTCCGCGGAAATGTTTTCTTCCTTTCCGTCCCGAACGACCCTGGCGGAGGCGGGGGTCAGATGAACCAGCTTCTCAATTCCCGCGCGGGCTTTGGCTACGGTCCGTTCCTCCAGATAGCCGCCGATTGCCATGATGAAGGCCACTTCGCCGGCCGCGAAGGTTTCCCCAATAAAGATGGATGCGATCAGGGCGATGGACACTAAAACATCCGCTTTGATATCAAACTTTGTAATCAGCCCGACAAGGGCTCCTTTCAGAATCGGGACGCCGCATAACAGGATTGCCACCCATGCCGCGTCAATCGGAAGATTGCCGATATGAAAAAAACTGATGATCAGCGTGGGGGCGGAAATGCAGAGAAAAAGGATATCCCGTCGTTCCTTATCTTTTAATAGAGTCAAGCGAACACTCCTTTCTATACCTATGGGGGTATGGGTTTATTATACCCATAGGGGTATCAATTGTCAATAAAAAAACAGCCGTTTTATACAAAACAGCTGTTTTTTGTTTCTTTTCATGCCTTCTATGACATCCTTGAAAAATGCTCTATCGCCTTGGCAAAATCCGCAATCGTCTTTTCCGCGTCGCCGTGCTCGATGCCCTCCCGGACACAATGGTTCAAATGACCCTCCAGAACGACTTGCCCCACCTTATGCAGGGCGCTTTTTGCGGCGTTGATCTGGATGAGGACCTCTTCACAGGGGACGTCCTCATCCACCATTTTGTCGATGGCTTTGATTTGCCCCAAGATCTTGTTCAGCCGTCTGTGCAGATTATCGCAATCCATACATTTGCGCATAACCCCACCTCCTTTATACCCATAGGGGTATAAAACACTATACCATCTTTCTTGCTTATCGTCAACCTGCAATCAAATTGCGAGCAGCTGATCCTGCCTGAGAAAAAACAATTCTGAAATTAAAAAAGCCGCTCCGTTTGGGAGCGGGCAGAAGGGAGGGAGGAAAATGAAAAAGAATTTATAGGAAGCCCGCAAGGGGCAATTATTGTTTGTCTGCCACCTTTTATGGTTCGGTATTCCGTCCATACCCATCAGTGTGACAGTTTTTATTTGATGTGCTTATTGTACCCGTTCACTATTAAGATAAAATGAACGTCCTGTCAAAGTTATGTTAATTCGAGGGTGCGAAAACTTGAAGCTTCCAGTCATTGGCATTGCTGTTCTGGTTATTTAATAAGTTCATAACGCAATCTGAACATGCTTTGCCTATGATAGGAAATGAGGTGATAGCAATGACAGAGCGATTAAATGTAATATGGAATGAAAAAAACCAACGGGTTGACGAACCTGCGCTTGTCAGAAAAAACATACAGAGAATCCTGAACGAGTGGAAGCTCTTAAAAAGGCTCCAACTGCAGTCCGGAAAAACAGAGGATTATCCCGAAATCGCTTTTCTGAATAAAAAGATTCAGGAATTTGAAAAAGATTTGCGGACTCTGCAGGCCAATCCATGACGGCGCCCGTTCGCTTTTGCCCGAAAAGATCTCTGATGGCAGGGCAAAAGCAAAGCACCACGGCATCACATAGAAATGTGTGGTGTTTTTTTCGTTCAATATTTCTTTTCAGGTTTCAGGCTGCACTCTCTATGCCCCCCGAGACCGACAGGAACAATTCTATATACTGGAAGAAACCGGTTGAATAAGATGAAAAATCAAAGTATAATAAAAAAAGAATATGCGGTAAATTCAAAAATACGATGGAACAATCATTTATATCGGCGTCGCTCCGTCGGACGGTTTATGAGATAAGGCCTTATCGATCACGACACCGATGATTACCAATAAGATGCCGAGTATTTTGAAAGGGACAATTTTTTGCGTAACGATAGAATCGATCAGCAACCCGGCGCCCAGCTGTCCGACCAGAACGATAACGGTCGAATAAGCGATCTGGCTCTTGTTCATGCCGATCAGGATCAAAACCATGGAGATCAGGCCGAAAAGACCGCCTGAAAGGGATAGCGGAGGAACCGTATTCAGGTAAGATAAATCCAGCAGCCTGGAACCGCCATAGAAAAACAGGACCAGCATGGAAATAACGGTTCCCTCCAAATAATTGATGAGCGTCCCGTTTGCCGTGCCAAGCGTGCGCTTTGCCTGTAAATTAATCATTTTGTTAATGATGTTAATCATGCCATTGAAAATGGCGATTACGATAAAAACCAATATGTCAGCCCCTCTCATGCATAGATCATAATCAATAAGCCGGCGGCGATGATTAGAAAAGCGGGGATCCGCTTCCAGCTGAACAGAACGCGCGGCACATGGAAAAATCCAAAATGGTCTATCACTGCGGAAATAAGCAGCTGCCCGCTTACCGACAGCGCCATCGTCAGGGTGGCCCCGATTTTTGCGGCGCTGATACTGCTCGTGGCAACAAGCGCCACACCGAAGAATCCCACAAAATAAACGTAACCGGGAGCTCCTCCGATGCGAAGCTTCTCGCCTTTTTTAAAAAGGATATAGCCTAGCAGGATGACCGCCCCGATTGCGTGGACAAGGAAACTGATTTCAAATACGTTGAAATAAGAAGCCAACTGGCCGTTCATACTTGTCATCAGCCCCAGACAGATTCCACCCAACAATAAAACGAACAGACTCATTATGTACCCTCCAAAAGCCGGACAGATTCGTTGTTTTTAACTGACTTTTATGTCCTTGTATTGATTATTGCACAAAATGCTCTGCGTGCAGTATGACGGATGTCATAGTTGGTAAGATTTTTATGGACTGGAAACGGAGAATGAAGAGACTATGGAATACTTGCAATCGACCAATTTTCCGGAATTGGAATCAAAGCTGAAATTTCTGCGCCAATGCTTGTCCAAAGAAGTATATGAGCAAATGCATTTTTGCCGCTTTCAAACCGGCGAATATCTTTTCAGGGAAGGAACGGAGTCGGATTATCTTTATATCATTTTAGACGGGAACTGCAAAGTGTTTCGGACATTGGAGAATGGAAAAACGCTCTTGGTATGCTGCTATCAGGATATTCAGCTCTTGGGAGAATTCGAGATTTTCGGTGATTCCGTAGGGAAAACAAATATACAGGCTTTGAAAGAGACCTATTGTCTTGCTATATCCGCCCGCAGGCATAAGGCTTTGCTGATGTCCGACAATCAGTTTTTACAGTTTGCCTGCAGCCAGATCTGTGAAAAAATCGAACGAAATAACAGGAATACCGGAATTAACCTGCTCTATCCGCTGGAGCAGCGGCTTGCGGGATACATTCTTATCATGCAGAATGAAGACGTTTTTTCAGGCAACTATACCATGCTTGCCGAATATTTAGGCTGCAGCCACCGGCATCTGCTAAGAACTTTTCATATGCTATGCGATAAAAATCTGCTTGAAAAAAGGAATACGGCCTATTGGATCAAAGATAAAAATGCATTGGAGCGCCTCGCGGGCGGAGTATATCAGTAATCATAAAACCAGTATCACACATCCGGAAGGGAGATCAGGAACATCGATATCAATCTGAAATATACCATGAAGTATTCGGCTGTCCACGGCTTCTATTGGTCGGTTATGTGCAGCAGCATCGGCTTTGCATCCCTATTTTTATTATCCAAGCATTTCAGCAACAGCCAGATCGGTCTGGTGCTTGCGCTGGCTAATATTTTCGCGGTACTGCTGCAGCCCGCGGTGGCGGCGTTTGCCGACAGGACCAGAAAAATATCGATGAAGGATTTAATCGTCGTCCTGACAGCAGCGGCGGGAGCGCTCGCGGCGGCCCGAGCCTTTCAGGCAGGGAGCTTTTTTGTACTTGCGGTTCTGCTCACGCTTGAATCCGCCATTTTGAATACGCTGCAGCCTCTGGTCAATTCCCTGGGGATGCAGTTCATTAATAAAGAGGTCGGAATCAATTTCGGCCTTGCCAGAGGAATCGGTTCTATTTCCTACGCGGTATTATCCGTTCTACTGGGAATCCTTGTAGACGGCTTCGGTACCGGCCTTCTGCCGGTTATTTCCACGGGCTTCTACATAGCGCTGGGAATCGTCCTTTATACGTTTACGAAGAAGCAATCTGCGGATACCGAAAGTGATACGGTTTTCCCGGAAAACAGGAAACTGACAAGCGAACCGGAAAACGCCGACACAAATCATCTGGTTTCCTTTTTTATTCATAACAAAAAATTTGCCGCGCTGATGATCGCCGTATCCCTTACGTTTTGTTCGCATACCATGATCAACAATTACCTGATACAAATTACCGAAAATGTGGGCGGCACTGCAAAGGAAATGGGAATCGCCACCGGAATTGCGGCGGCGATAGAATTGCCCGCCATGATTTTATTCGGCTTTTTGGTGAAAAAGATTCGATGCAGTTCCATCTTGAAATTCTCTCTTTTTTTCTTTACCCTGAAAGCGGCGCTCACGATGTTTGCAACCAATGTGTGGATGCTGTATGTGGCACAAATATTTCAGTTCAGCTCCTACGCGCTGTTTGTTCCTGCTTCCGTCTATTATGTAAATGAAATTATTTGTAAAGAAGACCTCGCAAAAGGACAGGCTTTTATGACAAGCGCGATCACGCTTGGCGGCGTGGCGGCAAGTCTTCTCGGCGGATTTCTGCTGGATATTTCCGGTGTGAGAGGAATGATTTTTACGGGATTGATTGCTACGGCGCTGGGCTTGGTCATAGGACTTTATGGGATTGAAAGAGTAGAAGTAAAAGGATGCAGATCAGAGCAAGCTTCCTCTCAGGAATCCTCGGTATCATAATATTCTGTGAGATTAACAGACGAAAATATGGCAGCGAGCTTCTGTCGCAGCAGTTTAAGGGCGAAGGTGTTTGGGGAAGATACGGTCAACGTTCTGAAGGTCAACCTGGCGCTTGACGGTATTTTAAAATAAAACGAGGTGGATGGAATGAGCGACGAGCGTCCGACTCCCGAAACTTTGCTGAAAAGGATCAGCGATCATGAGGGGAAAGCCAAACGGGGAACACTCAAAATCTTTTTCGGCTACGCGGCCGGCGTGGGAAAAACCTACGCCATGCTGGATGCTGCCCGTTCCGAACAAAAGGCCGGGTCGGACGTGGTCCTGGGATATATCGAACCGCATTCCCGCCCCGATACCATGGCTCTGGCGCAGGGGTTTGAAGACATCCCCGTTAAAAAGGTCGCATACCGGGGGATTGTGCTGAATGAATTTGACCTGGACGCGGCACTCAAGCGTAAGCCGGAACTGATTCTGGTGGACGAGCTCGCCCATACCAACGCATCTGGATGCAGGCACGTCAAGCGCTATGACGATATCGAGGAGCTTTTGAACGCCGGAATCAACGTTTATACCACGCTGAACGTGCAGCATCTGGAAAGCCTGAACGATATTGTCGCCTCCGTCACCCACATTACGGTGAAGGAAAGGGTACCGGATTTTATCTTCGACAGGGCCACACAGGTGGAGCTGGTCGACATTGAGCCCGATGTTTTGATCGAGCGCTTAAACGCCGGAAAGATCTATAAGGAAACACAGGCAAACCGTGCGCTGCGCCATTTTTTCACACGGGACAGCCTTATGGCCCTGCGCGAGATCGCGCTGCGCAGGATCGCGGACAGGGTAAACAGGGAAGTGGAATCAAACCGGGCGGAGGTTCGGGACACTCCCTATTATACGGGCGAACACATCCTTGTCTGTCTGAGCAGTTCTCCTTCCAACGCGAAGGTAATCCGTACCGCGGCCCGGTTTGCAAGCGCGTTCCACGCCTCCTTCACGGCGCTTTTTGTGGAAACGCCGCACACGAAGGAACTAAACGACAAAAACAGGGTGCGCCTGCGTGAAAATCTGAAGCTTGCCGAACAGCTCGGGGCGAAAATCGCAACCGTTTACGGCGACGACGTGGCATATCAGATTTCGGAATACGCCAATGCCGGCGGCGTTTCCAAAATCGTCATGGGGCGTTCCAACAATAAGCACGGACTTTTTTTTGCCAAACCGAATTTCGTGGAGCGGCTTACCGCGCTGGCGCCCAATATGGACGTATACATTATTCCGGACAATTTGCCACCTCACCGTCCGGAAACGGTCCGAAGACACATTCAGGAGCATTTTTATCTGTCCGACCTGCTGAAAATGGCCGGGATTTTGGCTTTGTGTACTTTTGTCGGAGTTCTTTTCTCCAACCTTCATTATGTTCAGATCAATATCATCACCATTTATATTTTAGGCGTCCTCGTTATTTCCAATCAGACGAATGGAAGAATCTACGGCTTGGGTTCCTCTGTTTTAAGCGTTCTGATTTACAATTATGTGTTTATCGATCCGAGGTTTACCTTTAGCGCCTATGGCCGGGACTATCCGGTTACCTTTCTGATTATGCTGATTTCATCCCTCATCACGAGCTCCCTTACCATGAGGGTGAAATATCAGGCGAAGGCGGCGGCCGTCAACGCGCACCGTACGGGGATTTTGCTGGAGACCAGCCGGAAGCTGCAGCGCGCGAATGAATTCCATGAAATTGTCGAGAAATCATCCCAACAGATATCCAGACTTCTGAACCAGTCGGTCATGTTTTTTGCGGTAAAGGACGGGGAACTTCAAAAACCGTGGATTTACAGCGCCGATCCGTCCCACCCGCTGCCGGCGGAGTATTTCAGCGAGGAAGAATATGCCGTCGCGGTCTGGGTTTACCATAACCGGAAGCCGGCGGGATTTTCGACGGATACCCTTCCAAACGCAAAAGCCCTTTATCTGCCCGTCAAGGGAACGGATTCGGTTCTGGCGGTCATCGGCATTCCGATGTGGAATGAGGAAGGGCTGGAAGTTTTCGGGCGTTCTCTTTTGGAAGGAATGATTTATGAAATTTCCTTCGCAATTGAAAAATATAATTTAAATGAAAAACAAAACCAGGCGTCCATGAAAGCGGAAAAAGAGAGACTGCGCGCAAATCTTCTGCGGGCCATTTCGCACGATCTGCGCACGCCTCTTACCAGCATATCGGGGAATGCGAGCGTCCTTTTATCGGACGGAACCCAAATCGAAGAAGAACAGAAGCACGGGCTTCTCGAAAACATTTACGAGGATTCCCTGTGGCTGATCAATTTGGTTGAAAACATTCTTGCCGTCACCAGAATCGACGACGGACGGCTGAGCATTGAAACGCAGCCGGAGCTGGTACAGGATCTGATTGCGGAAGCGCTGCTCCATACGGACAGGCACAGCACGGAGCATCAGATCAGCACGGTTCTGGAGGATGATATGCTGATGGTCCGGGTGGACGCCCATCTGATCGTCCAGACGATCATCAACATCGTGAACAACGCGATTACCTATACGCCGGCCGGTTCCCGGATCGCAATCCGCGCGTTCCGGCAAAAGCAGTGGGTGGTCGTTGAAATTTCAGATAACGGGAAGGGAATTCCGGATAAAGACAAAAAGCAGATCTTCGATATGTTTTATACGGCCGGTAATGAAATCGGCGACAGCAGAAGAGGGCTCGGGCTCGGGCTTTCCCTGTGCAAATCGATCATCAATGCCCACGGCGGGGAAATTTCCGTCAGAGATCATCAGCCGCACGGTACGGTGTTCGGTTTTTCTCTGCGGTTGGAGGAGGTAGATCATTATGGATAAAACTTCGATTTTGGTTGTGGAAGACGATAAGGCGGTACGCAATCTGCTTACAACCACTTTAAGCGCGACCCATTCGTATTCGCTGCTGACAGCTTCCACGGGGGAGTCGGCAATTTCCCAGGCAGCTTCCAAAAATCCGGATGTCATGATCCTGGATTTGGGACTTCCGGACATAGACGGTATGAAGGTGATCCGGAAAATCCGCATGTGGTCAAACCGTCCGATCATTGTGG
>UREO01000041.1 GCA_900546895.1 uncultured Oscillospiraceae bacterium | reverse complement strand
TCAATGGAATAGTTCAGCCTCTCTCCCAGCCGGACCTTCTGTATTTTCAGATACCGTTCAATATTTTCCATTTCATCCGCTATGGAGATGGAATTTTTGGTATTGATAAGATTATACCGTAAGAACTCCGCAAACAGCGTCACCATTTCATTGGTCTTCGGGGCCTTTTCAATCACGGCCAGATTGGAAATGGAGTTCAGGCACCGGAATAAAAAGGAGGGGTTCATCTGTGACTGCAGCGCGCTCAGCTCAGCGTTCTTCAGGCTGTACTCCAGCTCCATTCTTTTTTTCTTCTCGCCCAAGCTTTCCATTTCCTTGTTCAAAGATTCTTTGAGCATCAGCCTTGACAGTTCCTTTTCGCCAAGCTGGTTGATAATCAAAGAAATCATGTCCGCTATATTGACAAACTGCTGGTAAGACATTTCCAGTATTTTATTGAACAGGTCGCTCTTGCTGATCTTATAGTCCTCTGCGTGGTGCATCACAGTTTCCAGTCTGCATACATTCGGAGGGGCGTCGTTGCACCGGATCTGCCCCCCGATAAAGCCTCCGAGATAGTGCCCCCGGACAATAATCGGGATGGCGACCTCCATCAGTCCGCAGGGACAGAAATACACTGAAGTTTTCTGTGTCACCGCGGCCTGGATTGCTCCAAACGCGTCGGAGGACCAGCAAAGGCGTTTTTCTCCTTCATTTCTCCTGACTTCACGGCAAAATTCGGTAAAAGAAGTCATTTCTGTGACCGGTTCCCCCTTGAAATCCACCGTGACAAACGCCAGGCCCGTCGCTTTGGAAATCTTTTCCTGGATATCTTCTAGCTTCTCTTTCCCAAAAAGATGGTTGATATCAAAATTATTGAACACACGGTCTTCATCCTGAACCAAATCTTTAATTTTGGTATTTAAGAACTCATCCATGAAAGCAACCTCCTAAATCAAGAATATACTATTCTAATATACCACACTGCCCATATTATATAATATATTCTTTGGCTTAGGGGATTTTTAGTGTATTTTTTTCAATAATGTTTCGACATCCTGCACTGTTATTCCCATGGGTTCATTGGAGTACATCCGTCCTGCACCGCATTTTGGGCCACATAATGGACATATTGGTCGATTCTTTTTTGCAATACACCGCACTCGCTGAGGGTAAGCGGCGTATTCATCAGCTTTTTCAGGGAAGGGACCCCGCTTTCTAACGAATGGTAAAGGCGTCCATCAGCGTACATCTTCTCCTTCTTGCGAAATGCCTTGCGGTCGTGGTTCCCTCCCCGGTGATCGTCGCAATGGTGAAGCTGGTGTCGCCTTCCCCATTGTAGCCGATCCCGGCCAGGGAAGAGCCGTTTTTCACGAAGATGGAGGTCTGCATTTTCTTTGCCGCCCGGTTCAGCCGTTCAATGGACTGGGAGTGGATGGTCGCGGTGTGGCGGAATCCTTGTTCGATTTCAAAAGCGGTTTCCAGCGCTTTGTCGAAGTCGGCTACCCTGACAAGGGGAACAACCGGCATCAGCATTTCCAGCGTGACGAACGGATGATGCGGAATAGTGTCAACCACGATCAGCCGGACGGTTTCACTGCAGGGGATTTTGGCCGCCTTTAAAATTTCATCGGCGCTTTTGCCTTCAAACGCCTTGTTGATCCCCATATCCTGTGTGACGGTCACGGAAGTCAGCTTCAGCATTTCTTCCTCGTTATGAATATAGTAAACGCCGTTTTTCTGAAGCTCTTCCACAAATTCATCCGCGGCGGCCGCAACAACGACGATGCTCTTTTCCGATATGCACATGACGTTGTTGTCAAAGGAAGCGCCCTCGACGATATCCCTTGCCGCCTGCTTCAGATCGGCCGTTTCATCGACGATGGCGGTCGGATTCCCCGGCCCCGCGCCGATCACTTTTTTGCCGCTGGCAAGCGCCTCTCTCAGAACGCCGCTGCCGCCCGTAGTTACCACCATGGAGATGTCGGGATGCGTCATCAGCTCGCGGGTCACCGCCATGGAGGTATCCCCCAGCGTGACGACCAGATTGTCGATGCCGCAGGTGTCACGGACGGCAACGTTGATCATTTCCGTGACAAACTGGGAAACCTTGATAGCTCTGGGATGCGGGACATGCACAACGGCGTTGCCCGCAGCCAGCAGGCCGATGGTGTTGTTAATGAGTGTGGCGCACGGATTGGTGCAGGGATGTACGGCGCAGACGACACCGTAGGAGGACAGCTCATACAGGGTCATCCCGCCGTCTCCCGTTTTTACCTCGGTGATCAGATCCTCCACGCCGGGTGTTTTCCGGATGGCCAGAAGGAGCTTTTTAACCTTATCCTCCACATTGCCCATTCCGGTTTCTTCCGCCGCCATTTCAGCAATGACATTCACCAGCGGCAAAAGCTCTTCTTTGATCGCGTCGATGACTTCCTGACGTTCATTCAGCGTAAGCCTGGAATACTGGGTGTAGGCCCCCTGCGCTACCGCGACGGCGTCATTTACCGAACGGAAGACGCCGCTTCTCACCATATCGCTGCAGGTCAGGTATTTCTTAACCAGCTCTCCAATTTGTGCAGTATTCATCTTAACCTCTCCTTCGCCCGAAACCTCAGGCTTTCCGTTAGATAAATTCAGGATATGACACTGCCTGTTTCTAAATATCCATCGTATCAATAATGCCTACAATGGCCATGTCAACGGAGACATTATGCTTTTGAACACGCACGGCCGACCCGGAGCAGACCAGGACATACTCCCCGATGCCCGCCCCCACATAATCGGCGGCAACCTCTTCGCAGCCGATGTTGCGCTTCTGGGAATCGATTTTCTGAATAATCATCAGCTTGAAGCCGACCAGGGATTCTTCCTTCCGCGTCGCAACAACATTGCCCACCACTTTTGCCATATAAATGGTAATCACAATCCTTTCCTGCCCTTAGTTGCTAAGGATTATTTCTCTTTTTTGGCCCTTGGCTTTTTGGGAGGCTGTTTGGAGGTCCCTTTTTCTTTCACTACCGTGTTCTTGGGTCCGGGGCTTCTTGCTGCAGCGGATTTTCCCCTTCCCGTTCTGCCGGACGGTTTGGCTTTGGCTTCCGGCTGGGAAACGGCCGGTTCGTCCGCTGCGGAAAGAGTGCGGGAATTCGTCTGAATCGTTTCCGGCACCGACGCGGGGTTTTCCTGTTCCGTGACAACTGTTTCCGGTTCGGGCAAAGGGACTTCTTCCGCAGACAAAACCGTTTCCGGCTCCGTCAGAACAGCCTCCTGTGCGGGAACTGCCGCCGTTTCCTGTGCGGGCTCCGGCGGAACAGGTTCTTCTGTCTGCGGTACGGCGGGCTCCCGAGCAGGCTCTTTCGGAACTTCCGGAATTTCCGGCGCCGCAGAAACTTCCGGCTCCGGGGCGGGCTCCGGCGTCTTTGGCACGGGAGGTTCCGGATGATCCGGCGGTGTTGTTCCGTCCTCTTTTTTCTCGGTCTGACAAAATACTCTTTCAACGCTGTCCGCAGGTCTGGGAATCACTTTGGAAGAAATATAGTGCTGGAAGGTCTCGCCGACTTGTTTGCCCGCGCTGACGGCGGCGTTTACGGCTGCCACATCGCCCGTGATCTTCACGGTAATCCAGCCGTGCCCCCTTGCTTTTTCGATCTGGATAATCGCCACGTCCGCTGTTTTCACCATGGTATCCGCTACCAGAACGGCCGTTGCCAGTCCCCGTATTTCTATTAATCCCAATGCGTTTTTCATTTTGTCACCTTACTTCTTTTTTCTTCTGAAAATATATAAAATGTAAACAAAATCAAATTTGATTACCTGATTTTCTGCTTTTCAAATTACTGTCTGACGATGTCAATGCCCAGCCGGAACGCTTTCTCCTTCGCCAGAGCGGTCAGAAGATCACCCGGGCGCAGCACGATCCGTCCTTCCTGCGCAAAACTGTCGATATCGCCTTCCGTAATCACTTTCCGCCCGTTGTCCGCACGCGGCGGCTGGACTCGTGTGATTCCGGGATTTCCGGGAACCGGTTTTCCGTCAAAAAGTTCCTCTTTGATTTCAATGCCGTACTGAGCGACGATTTTGTAATATTCCCGTATTCTGGCGGCATACGCCGCGGGTTCCTTCCCCGTAAGCGGTTCCAGACCCGATTTCAGCAGCACGATTTTCTGCCCGTTCGCCATACAGCTCTGTACCCATTTTGTCTCGAAGGTATTGCCGATGCACAGCGCGGTTTTGACTATAAGCTCTCTCGGAGCGGCCGGGAAAACGGTCGGACCGTCCGGCAGCTTTGCCAGATCGGCTTCCTCCTGCCTGAGAATGGTGCCGCAGCCTTGGCATTCCCTGAGCTTTTTCATGTGGTAGTCGTTTGTCATGGAAGGGGGAATCACCGTAACGACCCGGTATTCGCTCCGGTCCCTCAATTTTTCAAAAAAGGAACGGTATTCCTCTCTCCATCCTTCGGTAAGGATGACATACAATTTCTGTTTGGGTACGGAGGAATTGGGCAGCAAATTTTCAGCCTGCATTTTCTGTATCACTTTCAGGATGATCTGATACAAATTGCTTTCATTGATTTCCACGGTACCCCTCCTTTGCTTTCCAGAGCTTTTGATCCGTACTAATGAAAAGGCGGTCATGATCGGAAGGAATCAGGGAAGAGCATTCCCCGACCCTTCCGTACCATTAGCGCCCTACACCGTCACGTGTGGAAGAAGAATTGAGTGGTGATGAATTAGTCCATATGAGGAATAATTTTCTCAGTGTCCGAATGAGGACGGGGAATGACGTGGATAGAGACCACTTCGCCGACCATTTTGGCGGAAGCCGCTCCGGCGTCCGTCGCGGCCTTAACGGCCCCGACGTCTCCGCGTACCATCACCGTTACCAGTCCGGAACCGATTTTTTCATAGCCGACCAGGGTGACGTTTGCCGCCTTAACCATGGCATCGGCTGCTTCAATTGCCGGTACGAGTCCATGTGTTTCGATCATACCCAGTGCATCAGAGTTCATGTGTAAACCTCCTTCATTGTAGCGTTAGTGTTGTTAAATATATGGATGAGTGGTTGATTTCGGCTCGGAGCCCAACGCGCCAAGCAGCTTCAGGCCGACATCTCTGGCCGCTCTGACCGCCTGCCGTACGGCGCCGGAATCTCCCGTAAAGATCAGGATCACTTCGTTCGAGTAGCTGGTTCCGCCGTTGCCCGGAGAGCTGTAGCAGACCACGTCCACACTCGCCGCCTTCACGGCTACATCCGCCAGAACCGTGCCGATCGCAGCAGGGCCCGCGCAGGTCATGCCGAACGCTTTGCCCAGAGGAGACCCGAATGCCTTTTCAAGACACTGGCTGGCTCTTGCCGAATACTGGAACTCCAGATGTCCGGCATCGTTCCCGTAAACATCGCCGAAGTATTTCGGAAGGCTGGCCAGGGCAATTTCCACCGCTCTTCTCGCGTCCGAAACATCCTCCGCTCCGATATAGATCAAATCGCCGTGACCGGCCCCGCCCTTCGTATCTCTGGGCAGCTCGATCGTGATCACTTCCGTGTTGGTTGCTTTGACGGCGTCATCCACCGCCATGATTTGCGGGCCTGCCCCCGTTCTGCCGCCGATAATCCCGATCGAACGGTATTTACCGAGCTTCATCACGTCGACAAGCATCGGGTCCACGCTGGCGATGACCAATCCGATCGTATCGCCTACAGAGGTACCCACAAATTCTGTCACTCCCAGTGAACTGCAAGGTGTGCCGGTTTCCGCTGCTTTTTCCTCAGGTTTTATTTTCAGTTCATCGGCAACCTGCTGCACTACCTTATTGATTAATTGCTGGTCCATTGCCTATCCTCCGTTTCATTCAATTTTTTTAACCGCCGATAATACATTCGAAGCCCTGCTCTTCAACCACGGTTTTTAATGCCTGTATTTGATCAGGAGTCAGTGTCTCCACGTCCTTCAGCAGATAGTCCCTGCCCAAAAGCTCGTATTTGTTTTCCCCGTAGGTGTGATACGGAAGCAAATGGATTGTCTTGATATTGTGTAATGTTTTCGCAAACCTGCTGATTGCAAGAATGTCCTCTTCCGTAGCGTTTACCCCGGGGATGGTGGGGACCCGGATCACTGTCTGCGTGATTTCGGATACCCGGACGGCGTTTTTCAGAATCAGCTCGTTGCTTACCCCCGTGTATTTTTTATGCACTTCCGGATTCATTGATTTGATATCCATCAAAGCCAAATCCACATAGGGAAGCACCTTTTCAACCGCTTCGCCGTCCGCATACGCAGTCGTTTCGATTGCCGTATGCCATCCCTGCTCCTTGCAGGCTCTGAGCAGTTCCATTGTAAAATCGGACTGCACCAGGGGTTCCCCACCTGAAACGGTGATTCCGCCGCCGGAGCGCCGATAGGTCGTCGCGTCCTTTCTCAGCTCCTGCACCACCTGCTGCACGGTCATCCCAGCGCCTTTCAGCACCAGCGCGCCCGTGGGGCAGACATTGGCGCATTCTCCGCATCCAATGCAAAGCTCCCGGTTGATCAGGCCCTTGTTGTTCGGATCGATCGCTCCCTGCCTGCAGGCTTTGATACATTTTCCACAATGAATACAACGCATTTTCTGATAAGTAATCACCGGTTTCAGCTTTTGGGATTCAGGATTACAGCACCATTGGCATGACAAAGGACATCCTTTTAAAAATACGATCGTGCGAATACCAGGACCATCATGTACGGAAAACCTCTGTATGTCGAAGACAAGTCCCGATGCGCTATAATTGATAGAATCCACCACCTACAACTCCCTTAGTTACATTTCATCAGCGCATGGAGCAATCTCTCCGCAATCAGAAGGTCTGCTCCGTGCGGCTGATGATATCGTCCTGCACCTCTTTTGCCAGCACGACAAACTGTGCGCTGTATCCGGCAACGCGTACTACAAGGTCCTTATACTGGTCGGGGTTTTTCTGGGCGGCCAGCAGGGTATCCCTGTCGACAACGTTGAACTGCACATGCATGCCCTTGTGGTCGAAGTAGCTTCTGACAACGGAGGCGAAGTTTTGCAGCCCCGTGTCCCCTGCGAGTGCGGAGGGCAGGAATTTCTGGTTCAGCAGCGTTCCGTTCGACGCGAGGAAATGGTCCAGCTTGGCGACGGAATTCAGCGCCGCGGTGGGTCCCTTTACATCCTTGCCCTGCCTGGGCGACACGCCGTCCGCCAAAGGCTGCTTTGCAAGCCTGCCGTCCGGCAGCGCGCCGACGTCTTTCCCGAACAGCACATTGGCCGATACCGGGTAGATTCCCGCCTGAAACCGGCCGCCGCGCGGATTGGTGTACTTCTGAACCTCTTCGCAGTAGATTCTGGCGATCTTGCGGGAAACCATGTCGACTTCGTCAATATCGTTTCCAAAGCTTTCCGTGTTGTCCATCAGCCGGAAAATATTCTCATAGTCGCCGCCGCAGGAGGAGACCGCGCAGGTATCCTTTACGCCGCACATCTTCTGCAGGTCGGCAATATCGATATTGCTGGAATTGCCGAGAACCTTCCTGACGGCCTCATAGATCTTCTGCTCCGTAAGGGCATCCGCCGTGTTGCTGCAGGGATCCGCTCCGCCAGTTTTGGTGCCGACCGGGCGGCCGAAGTTCGCGTCCACAGCTTCCTTCAGCTGGGCGGCGGTGATGTCTCTGTCGCGGAACACGTGCTTATCCAACGCATAGACGGAGTCGCCGGAATCGGCAATACCGAACGCCTGCGGGCCGGTGAAGTTGTAAATAGCTCCGCCTTCCTGTACGGACCTGCCGCGCTTGATACAGTCGTCAACCATAGCCGACTGGAACGGGAGCGGGCATCTTTCCGCATGGGCCAGGTCGACGCAGTTGTCGGCTTCCGCCAGATGCCGCACGAAGTAAGCCATTTCCTTCTTGAAGGCATCGTAGAACTCGTCGATGGATTTCCACTGGCTCATATCCGGGACGACCGGGCCGAGCTGTTTGTCGCCGGCCTTGCCGCCGTGGATGGTGATATCCAGAACCTTGGCGACATTGAAGAACGCGGCGTCGTGCCAGCCCTCGGTCTTGTGCGGGCACTGCGGCTCCACACAGCCGATGATGCAGTAGTTGCGGGCGTCTTCCAGAGATACGCCCCTGTTTTCAAGCGCCGGAATAATCACTTCGTCATTGTACATTGCGGGGAAGCCCAGCCCGAGGCGGGCAAGCTCGCAGGCCCTGTAGAGGAATTCGTCCGGGGTTCCCTGCCACACGCGGATGGAGAAGGAAGGCGCCGGCAGCTTTGTCTGAGCGCACGCTTCCATCATCATGTAGGAAACGTCATTGGTGGAATCCAACCCGTCCTCCGTCTGGCCGCCGGCGCCGATGTTCTGGAACACCGCGTAGCCTGCGAACGCCTGAGCGGAAATTTCGTCGCGGGTCTTGTTGACGTCGTTGAGCTTGATCCAGATGCAGTCGATCAGCTCCTGCGCGAACTCCTTCGAGATGTTCCTATCAGCGGCAAGATACGGATACATATACATGTCGAAGCGGCCCGGGGAAATGGAGTGTCCGCTGGACTCAATCTGCATCATGCTCTGGATAAACCAGAAGGACTGGCAGGCCTCATAGAAATTGCGGGCGCCGTTTTCCGGCACTCTGTCGCAGTTGGCGGCAATCTGCAGAAGCTCGGCCTTCCTTGCGGCGTTTGTTTCCGAAGCGGCCAGCCTTCTGGCTTCATCGGCATATCTGTGGGCGAAATTGATGGCCGCATTATAAGTAATAATCAAAGCATTGTAGAACTGCTGTTTCTTTATGTAGCTGGGGTCCGACAGGTCCATCTTCATCATGGCGTCGACCACTTCTGCAATGATCCCGCGGAAGCCTTTTTCCAAAATCTTGCCGTAGTCCACGCACACATGGCCTACGCCGCCGTAGAAGTAATTGCCTACCGTGAATACGCCGGCTGCCTGGCAGTCCTTTGTTTCCTGGGACATGTAGGAAGAAGCAAGCTCGCTTGTCGTCTTTCCGGGCCAGTACTTGAAGGCCTCGTGCAGCTCCTGGGCGGTTTCCTTCGGAATCACAAACGGATCCGCCAGCCTTGTGGCCATGGTGTCGAATTCCTTCTCAACCCAGTCAAAGGAAAACTCGGGGCAGATTTCCGTTGAGCGGGGATGCTTGGTGATGGCGCCGACGATCAGCTCGTCGTCACGGATGGTAACAGGAAGATTGTTAAAAATCTTCTCGTCCGCCTTGGCGCGTCTCATAATCGGGGGAAGTCCTTCCGTTTCCTTATAAGACTCCGTAACCAGAACCGCTCTTTCCGACTCAACATAAGGGGTTGCGTCCAAAATCATTTTCTTTAGCTTTTCAACCCTTGCCGTTGGTTTGGAAAATCCTTTTTCTATCACTTTAAATACCTCCTTAAAAAAAATTGATCGACGAGTTTTTAAACACCGAAGTCCGATTTCTTATTTCATTATATACCCGCCTCTGCTTGACCGCGCAACACTATTCAGACTCAAACAGCGTAAAATTAAAACCAAAATATTTTCTAAAATAAGTACATTTTATGAAATATCCATAAAAATTTCGGGATTTTATCGTCTGCAAAGCCTTTATCGCTTTTCAGAAAAATCTTTCTCCTTTCAATAATGTGATATGGAGCAGGAAAACGAAATTCCAAGCAGATCGACAAAATCCTTCAAAATAGCCGTATTGCCGGGCCACGCGGGTGAGGTCACCAGGTTGGCGTCCGCAACCGACTCGTCCGCCTGCTTTTCGATATAAATCCCCCCCGCCATTTCCACTTCCGGCCGGACCGCCGGGTACGCCGTAAGCCTTCTGCCCCGCACCACGTCCGCCGCGGTCAGAAGCTGGACCCCGTGGCAGATGGCGGCCACCGGCCTGCTTAGCTTCATAAAATACCGCACAATGTCCAGCACCTCGTCGTTCAGCCGCAGATACTCCGGAGAGCGCCCTCCCGTCAAATAGAGCCCCGCGTATTGCTCGACCTGCAGCTCGGCAAAGGTGGCGTTAAGCACGAACCGATGCCCCGGCTTTTCCGTATAGGTCTGGTCGCCCTCAAAATCATGGATGGCCGTTTTAATGAATTCCCCGGCCTTTTTGCCCGGGCACGCCACCTCCGCTTGAAGCCCGAACACGCCAAGGGTCTGAAAAGGAACCATCACCTCGTAGTCCTCTGTAAAATCCCCCGCCAGAATCAGTATTTTTTTCTGAATTTTGTCCATATTTCTCTCCTCTCGGCCGACAGGTAAAATCAAGACTGATTTCCTGCAAAATTAAGACCTTCTTCCCACGGCAGAACGTCGCCGGGTTCCCTCAGATGGTTTAAAATGTCCGGAATTCCTTCCCCCGTTACGGAGCTGACGTGAAAAACCGTTTTGCATCCCGCTAGCCTCAGCCAGCTTTCCGCCAGATCGGGCCTCGCGCCCTCGGTGTCGATCTGCGTGACGATCCCGACCACCTCTCTGGTCGCCCCCGCCACGATGTTGGGACTGTACAGCGAATAATTCTCCCTGGCGTTCAGCAGCATGCCCACCACGTCCGCCTCATAGGAATAAATAATCAGCGCCCGCGCCAGCTCCCTGTTCTCCGCGTACTCGCCGGGCGTGTCGATGATAACGTCGTAACGGTTGACATACTGCGTTTTATGGTACCGTATTTTTTCTCCCCTGAGCGCCTGCGTCAGGCTTGTCTTTCCGCAGCCGGTCCTGCCCACCAGCATGATTTTTTTCACCTTTGCGCCTACGCTTTCGTCAGGTCGCACACGGTAAAGCCCATGACATTTTCCGCATAATCCAGAACGGCCTCCAGCGCGGTGGTCACGTCCGATATTTTCCCGGTAATAATCAGCGTGCCGCTGAACCGGTCTATAAAACCGATATCGATGCCGGATTTTTTCAAGGCGATGTCCGCGGCGATAATAGAGGTTTCGCTGGGAGACATGGTCAGAATGCCGATTGCCGCCTTGGCGTAGTCGATTCTGGGGTCCAGTCCCAGTTTTTGATAGATCACCATATTGGGGCTCGCAATCACATGCGCCATGGTAATCTGCTTGCCCGGCACAATTTCCTGCACGATCCGCATCAGCTTGCCGTTGGATTGCTCCAAATCAACCAGTTTCACACAAAGTCCTTCTTTTCAAACGAAAATGGAAATTCTATAAATATATACTATCATGGAGCAAAATGTATCCATAACACAAAACAAACCAATTCCCAGTAAATTTAAAAGGTTCCGGATTCTGTTTCCGAAAGCTTTCCTGTTGTTTTGCAAAAGCAGCAAATCAGTGCGGCCGGAAAGAGACAAAAATGCCTTTCGCCGCAAAAAGACAGGGCCGTTTCAGCATTGCACCGAAACGGCCCCGCGGGAGATTTTGTTTATTTTACGTCTTTGATCGCCCGCTCGGCAAAAGAGGTGTTGATCAGCTTGTCGTACGGAACCGTTTGCTTCAGTTCGCCGGCCTGGGTCATAACCTCCTGAAGAAGGGAAAACTCTTCCGGCTTTAAAATCGGATTGGGGCTCCAAGCCTCGATCTCCTTATAGTTTTTTGCGACCGTGGTCAGCAGCTTGACGTCCGAATCCGGGAAGGAGGGCGCGATTGCCTTTGCGATTTCCTCCGGAGTGTGCGAGTAGACCCATTTCTGTCCCCTGTAGACCGCCCTTGTAAAACGGGCGATCAGGTCCGAATTCTTTTCGATATAGCTCTTCTTGGCACAATAGCCCGTGTAGGGGATCTCTCCGCTCTCCTTGCCGATGGAAGCGACGATATATCCCTTTCCCTGCGCTACAATCTGGGAAGCCGCCGGTTCAAACATCGTCACATAGTCCCCTGTGCCGTTGGTAAACGCCGGCCCCATCAGCGCATACTGGATGCTGTCGTCCAGCTTGGTGTCCTTCTGCGGGTCCAGCCCGTTTTTGCGGATGACATACTGCAGAGTCATGTATGGCACGCCGCCCTTTCTGCCGGGAAGCACCACCTTGCCCCGGATCTTATCCCAGGTAAAATTCGGGTCCGGCTCGCGTCCGAGCAGGAAAGAACCGTCGCGCTGCGTTACCAGCGCAAAAATCTCCGCGCTGTCCGCCTTTCCTTCGTTGTAAACATAGATGGCGGCCTCCGGCCCGGCCAGACCGATGTCGGCGTTGTTGGACAGGACCGTCGACATTACCTTGTCGGTTCCCTCCGCAGTGGCCAGTTCAAGGTCGATTCCTTCATCCGCGAAAAAGCCGAGGTTGATTGCCGCGTACTGCGGCGCGTAGAAAACGGAATGAGTCACTTCGCATACCCTTACTTTTACCTTCTCCTTATTTTTCGTCGCGGCCTTTCCGCATCCCGCGACCGCTGCCAGCATGACCGCAAGGCAGAGTGCGACGGCGGACCATTTCAACACCTTCTTCATACTCTTTACCCCTTTCGTAAACTGTATTCGGGGAAATTTCCCCTTTCCTATCGAATAATCTGCTTGATATCAGATTACGGTATTCGTTTAATGGCCGTACCAGTTCAGGACCAGCTTTTCCAGAAGCGCCACCGCCTCATACATCACGGCCGCAACAACGGAGAGAATAATCACGCTGGCCATCACAAGGTCCAGCTTGAAAACCTGGCCGCCGTAGACGATCAAATAGCCCAGCCCGGCCTTTGACACCAGGAATTCACCGGCAATAACGCCCACCAGGGAAAGGCCGATATTAATTTTTAAAGAATTAAATAATGTGGAAATATTGTAGGGAAAGACCACTTTCGTAAAAATCTGCTTTTTGTTCGCGCCAAAGGTTGCGGCCATCCGGATATATTCGTTATCGGTATGGCGGAATCCGTTGAGCATTTCCAGCACGGTGACAATCAGCGAAATGGCCAGCGCCATAAAAATAATGGCCCTCGTCCCTGCGCCGGCAATTACAATGATCACCGGGCCGAGCGCGATTTTCGGCAGGCTGTTCAAAACCACCAGATACGGTTCGCTCACCTTGGACGCGAAACTGCTCCACCACAGAGCAATCGCCAAAAGGGTGCCGAAAACGACCCCCAGCAGAAACCCGACCAGCGTTTCATAAACCGTTACGCCCATATGCATAAACAGATCGTTCTGCGCCATGTTTAAAAAGGTCTGCCAGATGCGGGACGGCTGGCTCAGAATAAAGCTGTCGATCCAGCCCAGCCTTGCGGTGATTTCCCATTGGGCAATAAAAATGACCAGAACGGCGATCTGACAGAAGCGGATCATCCGCTGTCTGCGTTTCTTTTTCTTCAGGTATTTTGTACGCTCTTGAGAAAGGATGGGTTTATTCATCGGCTGACAGCTCTTTCCATATATGATCGAAATACACTCTGAATTTCGGGTTGTTTCTGCAGCTCAGGGGCGTTCTGTTTTCGTCCTCAAAATTGACTTCAAGAATTTCCCTTACCCGGGCGGGCCGGGCGCTCAGAACCATGATTTTATCGCCCATGCTGATGCTTTCGGGAATGTCGTGCGTCACCATAACGGTCGTAACCTTTTCCTTTTTCAAAATCCGGTAGACGTCGTCGGTTACAGTCAGCCGCGTCTGGTAATCCAGCGCGGAAAAAGCTTCATCCAGCAATAAAATATCGGGATTAATCGCCAAAGTGCGGATCAGCGCCACTCTTTGCCGCATTCCTCCCGACAGCTGCGCCGGATATTTATCCCGGAACTCATAGAGCCCGTAGGTTTTTAAAAGCTGGACCGCCCTTTCCCTGTTTTCGGGGGAGAGCATCTTCCTTACCTCCAGGCCGAACAGTACATTTCTGTAAATGGTCCGCCAGTCCAGCAGATTGTCGCGCTGAAGCATATACCCGATGTGGGGAGAAGTCCCCACGATTTTTTCTCCGTTTACAAACACTTCGCCGGCGGTCGGTTTCAACAGGCCGGCAATAATGGAAAGCAAGGTGGACTTTCCGCAGCCGCTTGGCCCGACAATGCTGACAAATTCTCCTTTTTCCACAACAAAACTGATATTGTCCAGAGCGGTTATTTCTCCATTTTCCGCCTGATAAGTCGCTTCTATATTTTGAACTCGGAGTACGTCCAACGGTATCACCTCATCTTTGCGTTCATTTTTTCAAGGGACATGTGCGCAGTAAAAATAGTTCGCCTTTGGTATAAAATATGTAAAATAGAGAGATTGGTGAAAATATATCTGTCCGCACATCCTCATAAAACGAAGAATTCCCCTTCCGCTTTTTA
>UREO01000040.1 GCA_900546895.1 uncultured Oscillospiraceae bacterium | reverse complement strand
CCCTCGCGGGGGCGGGCAGCAAAAACAGCCTTTCCGAAAAGGGACACGGATAAACGGCTTTTACCGGTTCGGCACGGCCCGAAACCACGTCCGCAATATCAAAAACCTGCTGCTCCGCAACGCCGAGCATATGGTCCAGACATCCCAGACCGGCGTCGCCGTCAATCAGCAAAACGCGTCTGCCCCTGGCTGCCAAAGCAAAACCAAGGCCGGCTGTTACGGTGGATTTCCCTACACCGCCCTTACCCGATGTGATGACTGTTGCGACACCCATATAAAAACCTCGCTCTCATATTACCACAAACATTCCCGGTAGTCAAAGCGTTTTTATTGTCGTAAATATACAAAACAAAACATTTAATATTTTGTTAACAATTTAACTCTGCGGCGCTCAGCCCGCGGAGGAGCCGGGGGAAGACGAAAACGGGTTCCCCGGCGCCGTACCGGAAGCTGTTCCCGAAGAGGCCCCGGAGGATGCGGCGCCGGAAGCGGACGGCATCACAAGGTTGCCGTTGGCGTCGACGGTTTTCCCGTAGAAGTACGCGTCTAAAATATCCTTGGCCACGGCGTTGGAATACATGCTGGTCGCGCCGTGCTCCAGCACCACCGCCACGGCGATCTCCGGGTTGTCGTACGGCGCGAAAGCCACGAAGGTAACGTTGTCGGAGTGCGGGGTCTGTACCGCGGTACCGGTTTTGGCGGCGATGGCAATCCCGTAGTTTTTGAAGGTGGAGCTCGCGGTACCGGCGGTCGCCACGCTGCGCATGGCCTCCTTGACGTAATCGATGTAGGATTGGGAAACCCCGATATTGTCCACTGTTTCGGGGGAGGTCTGTGAAATCACGTTTTTGCGGGAATAGTCGGTCACCTTGCCGACCAGATGGGGCTTCAGCCGCACGCCGTTGTTTGCAATGGTCGCGACGTAGGTGGCAAGCTGCAAAGGGGTGAACTTGTTGTCGGCCTGACCCACGGCGGCTTCGACGGTGTCGGCGTCGTACCATCCGCCGCCGCCCGCAGCGGTACGTTCGGAAGGACCGCCCAGGATTCCGGCGCTTTCGTGCAGCTCAATCCCGGTTTTCACGCCCAGCCCGAAGCGTTTGGCGTACAGGTTCATATTGGTGATTCCCAGTCGGTATCCCACTTCATAGAAAAAGGAGTTGCTGGACTTCTGGATCGCGTAGTTCGCGGTAATCATCCCGTAGTTGCCGATACTGCCCAGGGGAAGGCTCGGAAAGCGTCTATACACGCTGTTGCCTTCCAGCCGGGTGGAGGTCGTAATCGCTTTTTCCTGCAGCGCGGCCAGCGCAACATAGGGCTTGATGATGGAGCCGGGGGTGAACACGCCGTTGAAAGCGCGGTCGATCAGCGGCTTATCCTTGTTGTTGATCAGGGACGTGTAGTAATTGGTATCGTTCAGATATTCCGTCAGGTCGTAGGTCGGATAGGTGGACGCCGCCAGCACGGAGAAATCCTTTACCCGCAGCACCACCGCGGCGCCCGCGACGCAGTCCTCGCCGTGGCCGCTCGACATCCCCTTGTAGCGCTGGGCGGAAAGCTTGCGCCCGTTGGCTTGGGTCGCCTTTACGTTGTTGGCCAGAGAAACGTTGAGGACGCTCTGGATTCTGCTGTCCACGGTCAGGTAAACGGTATCGCCGGAAACCGGCGCGGTCTTTACCGTTTCCGAGGCCAGCGCGCCGGTGTTCGTGGTCTCCACCACTTTTTCCCCGGCCTTGCCGCGCAGCATGCTTTCAAAAGCCTGTTCGATGCCGCTCTTTCCCAGCCGGTCGTTAAACGCGTAGCCCTTGTCCTTCAGCTCGTCGTATTCCTCCCGGGAAATGGAACCGATGGTTCCCAGAACATGCGGCAGAAGGCTGCCGTTCGGGTATTGGCGCACGGTGGTGACCTTCCCCGTCGCGCCGGGCAGCAGGGAGGAATTTTCGCTGATGATGGCGATGGTGTCGCGGCTGACATCTTCGGCAAAGGTGTACGGCGCCGAAATTCCGAAAGCGGATTTTGTCATATTGTAGCGCACGGAAACAATATCGCGCGCCTGTGCGGCGGAGTAGCCGGTGACCTCGTATTTTTCAATCAGGTGGGTCATACACAGGTCCGCCGTGGCATAGGAGTTTACATTTGCGTAATCCGCCGATTTGAGCGTTGCGATTTCTTTGTCCATACCGGGAATAAACTCATACTGTCCTTTGGCGTTCAGTTTGATCGGCAAAATGTCCGTCCATTTTTCCCCCCGCTGGTTCAAAAGCTGAATCAGCTGGTGAATGGTGTTGTTCTGCGTGTCGGACTTCATATAGACGCGGTCGAACACAATGGCATAGCCGGTTTTATTTACGGCAAGGCCCACGCCGTTTGCGTCGAGGATTTCGCCGCGGGCAGCGTCCATGACGACGGAGGAGGTGCTGGTTTTGCTTGCCTTTTCCAGAAAAGAGGAGCCGTTAAGAATCTGCCAGTCCACAAGGCGCAGGGTATAAACGGCCATGATGGCGAAAATAATCAGCCCCATCGCCCAATAGCGGGAATGTTCTTTCAGCTTGTCCAAGACGAAACCTCCTTATCATTCTTCCTTCGTCCGTATCTGCAGGGCGAGCGCCCTGTTGAAGTAGTACGCGACCGGCATAAACGCGGTTGTGTAGAGGAAGCGCGGAATATAATGCGCGGTCAGCGCGTAAGCTGCGTGAGAGTAGCTGAACAGCAGGTAAAAGAAAACCCACTGCAGCAAAACGATACCGGCGGTGGAAATCACCGCAGTAATCATGGCGGTCAGAAAATTTGTCTGGATCAGGTTTGCGGCGATCAGCCCCACGCTGTAGCAGATAACGGAGAGCAGAAGGCCGTGAAAGCCCAGTACGCCGCCCGCACCGAAATCGATCAGCAGCCCGCACAGCAGGCCGAAGGCCATGGCGGCGGTTTCTTTCTCAAACATGGCGATAGAAAGCGCGATGGGAATCAAAAGCACCGGCCGTGCGCCGAACAGGTCGGGAACAAGGCCGGGAGTTTCCTGAACCATATAAAACACCAGAATTTCAATGGTATAGGCGAAATAACGGAGAACCTTGAGCTTTTCCATCTTATTTCCCCCCGGAAGAAACGGCGGAAGAGGACGACGGGGCTGCGGCGGAGGAAGCGGAAGAGCCGCCCTGCGAAAGCGCCTGTCCCTGTCCCTCAAAAGCGGTAATCACCATGACGTCGCGTACGGTTTTCACATCCACAAAGGGCTTGACCTCCGCGTAAAGCGAAACATCGTAGGGGTCGTTCTTCACCTCGTTGACCGTACCGATGGCAAGGTTGCGGGGGAATACGCCGCCCAGACCGCTCGTCACAATGAAGTCGCCGGGCTTTACCGTCGTGTCCGCGGTCAGGTAGCCGAGCTTCAGAACGCCTTTGTCGGCAAACTTGATGTCGCTGCTGATAACCCCGGAATCGCGGTTAACCTTGTCGATGGCGCTGATTTTCGTGTCCGCGGAAAGAATCGTGGTCACCCGGCTGTAGCTGGCGTTTACGCTGGAAATCCAGCCGACCACGCCGCCTTCGGTAATGACGGGGTCGTTCACGGAAATACCGGCAAGGGACCCCTTGTCGATCTGGAAATTATAAAACAGGTCGTTCGGGTCGCGGCCGATGACCGCGGCGGAGACCGGTTTGAAATCCTTGTTTTCGTTTTTCAGTTCCAAAAATTTGCGCAGCTGGGCGTTTTCCTGCTGATAACTGTAGTAGTTGATCAGCTTTTTGTTGAGTTCCTCGATCTGCTTTTTCAGCGCCGCGTTTTCCGCCGCCAGCTCTTCGTTGCTGCGCGTGGCGTTCTGCGCCGCGACGGAGGCGTTGTTGGTGACGACGGTGCTGACTCTCTGCATCGGGGTGGAAATCAGGCTGAGCAGGTTCGCGGTAAGGGAACTGCCGGTGCTCGCCGTATAAAGCATCAGACCGAACATAATGAACACAACGGTGATAAGAACCTTAAATCCTCTGGAATGAAAGAAATCTTTCAACACGGCACCTCCTTTTCAAGTTTTTGGCGCGATTACCTGAAAGTACAAAAAGCGGAGAGCTTTCACCCTCCGCTGAAGTGATTCCTTATTTTCTTCTGTTGTTTTTGTAATACGAGGAGGGCATGGTGATTTCAAGCAGCTTGCCCGTCCCGTCAACAACACAATCCAGCGGGCTTTCGGCAATATGGACGGGCATTCCGGTTTCCTGTTCGACCAGCCTGTCCAGCCCGCGCAGCAGGGCGCCGCCGCCCGTCAGCATAATGCCGTGGTCTATAATATCCGCGGAAAGCTCCGGCGGGGTCTTTTCCAGGGTCGATTTCACCGCGTCGATAATCAGCGCCAGCGGGTCGCTCAGCGCTTCCCTCACCTCTTCGGCGGAAATGGTCACGTTCTTCGGCAGGCCGTCCACCAGATTGCGGCCCTTGATTTCCACCGTGGCGTCCTCGTTGTCCTCGGTCGGGAAAGCGGAGCCGATCTTGATTTTAATTTCCTCGGCGGTGCGCTCACCGATCAGCAGGTTGTATTTCTTTTTTACGTAGGAGATCAGGGATTCGTCAAATTTATCGCCCGCAACGCGGACCGAAACCGAGGTGACGATATCACCCAGCGAGATCACGGCGACCTCCGCCGTGCCGCCGCCGATGTCGACGACCATGCTGCCGGTCGGCTCGCTCACGGGCAGACCCGCGCCGATGGCCGCGGCCATGGGTTCCTCAATCAGCTCGACATTATTGGCGCCCGCCTGACGGGCGGCGTCCTCCACCGCGCGGCGTTCCACTTCCGTTACGCCGGAAGGAATACAGACGATAATGTGCGGGCGGGAAAACGCGTTGGATTTTACGGCCTTGCGGATAAAGTGCTTGAGCATGGTGGCGGTGATGTCAAAGTCGGCGATGACTCCGTCCTTCAGCGGACGGACCGCGACGATGGAGCCCGGGGTACGGCCGATCATTTCCTTGGCCTGCGCGCCCACGGCCAGAACGGTGTCGGTACGGACGTCAACGGCGACCACCGAGGGCTCGCGCATGACGATTCCTTTTCCCTTCATAAAAACCAAAGTATTGGCGGTGCCCAAATCTATTCCTATATCTTTTGAAAACATGAATTATTTTCCCCTTTCAAACCTGGCAAAAAAATAAAATCGTTACATTGTTCAGATAGTATTTATTATAACCTCAAAAGAGTCATTTCTCAACTATTAATTCAGAAAGCGCGTAATATTTATGAATTTTCTTTCGATGAATTTTTAAGCCCGGTCAGAATACGGTTGATTTTGCCGATCGGCAGGCCCATTACGTTGTAAAAGTCCCCGTCGATCCGCTTGACAAACAGCGCGCCGCGCCCTTGTATGGCGTACGCTCCGGCCTTGTCCATCGGCTCCTTTGTTTCGCAGTAAGCGTTGATTTCGTTTTCGCTCAGCGGGTAAAATTCCACCGAGGTGCACTCGTGCCCGCGGATCAGTTCTTTCCCGCTGATGATGCAGTAGCCGGTGTATACCTGATGGACGTTTCCGGACAGGAGCCGTAGCATTGCTTTGGCTTCCTCCGCGTCCTTCGGCTTGCCCAGCACGCGGCCCTTGAAAACGACGACGGTGTCCGCCCCAAGGACGGTGTCCTGCGGGTTGAGCTTTGCCGCCGCTTCCGCTTTTCGGGCGGCGAGCAGCTCGACAATCTGCATGGGAGGGGTTCCGCGCAGATATCCCTCGCTGACATCCGAGGGCGCGGTGGTGAATTCGTAGCCGGCCATTTTCAGCAGCTCGCTGCGGCGCGGCGAAGTAGATGCAAGCAGCAGCATGGGAATCCTCCTATTCCTTCACTTTAACGAGAATCACGGCGATGACCGCAACCAGCGCCAAAATCGACTGCGCCGCGTTGATTCCAAGCCGGATGCCGAAGGTGATTTTTATAATGGAAAGGTCTAGCTCGGTGGTGGACAGTCCGAAGTTCGCCGAGGCGCCCAGCCAGGAAAGATAATGGATTCCGGCGCAGGCTGTACCAATAATCTGCCCCAAAACCACCGCCAATACAAGCAGAATAATCAATAAAATTGTTTTCAAAACGCCCTTTTTCATTTTTGCAGCCCTTTCTTTCCCGTGGAGCCGAAAGCGCCCGCGCCCCGCGCGGTTTCGCCAAGATCGTCGGTTTCTTCCAAAACGGGCAGCAGCACCGGCGTCACCACAAGCTGCGCGCAGCGTTCGCCCGGCTGGAGCGTGTAGGGCCTGTCGCTGCAGTTGGTCATTCCGACCAGGATCTCGCCGCGGTAGTCGCTGTCGATTACACCGACCGCGTTGGGAAGGGAAACGCCGTGGTTGACGCCCAGCCCGCTGCGGGCAAAGATCAGCCCGACCGTGTTTTTATCCGGCAGCGCGAGGGCGATTCCCGTGGGAATCTTGTAAAGCCCGCGCGGCTCAATGGTGATCGGCGCGTCCAGACAGGCGTACAGGTCGAACCCGGCGGCGCCCTCGCTTGCGCGGGTCGGCGTGACGGCGTTTTGCTTCAGTTTTTTCATTTTTAAAATATGGTCAGTCATAAATTACCCCTATTCTATTCCCCTGTAGTAAAGTCCGCGGGTGTGTTCCCCTCCGTCCGGGGAACCGGCCAGATACCGGCCGATGATCTCCTCCGCCTCCCGCGCGGATTCGATGGTAAAGCGCAGAACCCCGAAATCCTGATTGCGTACTTCCCTGAGCCGGTCGGCCATATAGAGAGGAACGGAATTGAGGACCTCGCTGCAGGCGCCGTAACACTGGACGGGGAACCGGATTCCCTTCCGGTCGGTCAGAAACGGCGCGGTTTCACAGTTTTTGCAGCCGCCCGCGTTCGCCGCGGGGCAGTTGCGCGTCAGCATCAGCGGCAGCCGTCCGTAGAGCAGAAGGCCCCTCGGCAGCTCCCCGCCGACGGCGGCGGCCTGCGCGAGCGTCAGCTCAAAGGAAAGCTCCGTGTCCGCAAGACCGAATTCGCTGTGCCAGAGAAGCGCCGCCGTATTGGTGATGTTGAGCGAAAAGCCGCCGTGTACGGTCAGCCCCAGCTCGCGGCCGAGCGCCGCCGCGCCGAGGTTCCCCGCCCAGACGTCGGAAAATCCGACTTCTTTCGCGGCGGAAAGGCGCGCCCGGACGGCTTTTTCCATCCCGAACATGCCGCGCGGGATTTCCAACGCAACGGGATAGCCGTCTGCTTTTAATTTTTGAAGAATATCCAAATCCGTATCGTACGGAAGATAAACGAGTTCACATTGCTTTGCCGCGGGCGGAAGATCGGTGGTTGCAAACCGCGCGCGCAGCCGCAACTTTTTTGCCGTATGGGTGCCCGCTTCGGGAATCCGGCACATTTGGAACGGAATCTCCGCTCGGCCCGTGCGCAGCTGCTCCAGCTTTTCCAGCGCCTCCCGGCGCAGTCTGTTCAAGGAAGAAACCGGGACGGAGAGCCCCTTTCCGATCTCACAGACGATTTCGTCGGCGTAAAACGGAGTTCCGCCCGTCTTTTTGAGCTGTTCGGCACAGCGATCTTCGTCAATCGCGCGGCTGAGCGCGGGCTGGGGTATTTCGCCGAGGGAAACGCGGGCCGTCCGGCCGTCGCGGTCTGCGGCAAAAAGCACCACCGGCTGTCCTTTTTGGATGGTCAGGCGGAAAGAGACCGGAATCCTCTGGTATTCGTGACTGTAAAGGCTGTGCAGTTCGGCGAAAACCGCGCCGGTCGCGCCGGTCACGTCCTCCTTGGAGCGCACGCCGAACATGTCGCGGCCCAGCTTCCCGTCCAGATATCCGGTGGTAAAGCCCGAGCGGGAAAAGACCGCGCCCAGGTTTTTTACCAGCTCCGGGGGAACCGGTTCGCCGTCCGCCGCCAGCCGGCTCGCGCGCGCGGCCGCGGCGACGTATTCCGGCCGCTTCATGCGGCCCTCTATTTTCGCGCTGAAAACGCCCGCGCGGCTCAGCTCGTCCATACGGCTGATCATGGAAAGATCCTTCAAGCTCAGATCGTGTCCCGTTCCGCCGGTAACGGAAAACGGCAGCCGGCAGGGCTGGGCGCAAAGGCCGCGGTTTCCGCTGCGGGAGCCGAGAACGGAGCTGAAGTAGCACTGCCCGCTGACGGACATGCACAGCGCGCCGTGGACAAAGACTTCCAACTCCACGGGAGCCGCCCGGTGGAGTTCCCCGATTTCCCGGAGCGACAGCTCTCGGGAAAGCACCACGCGCTTGATTCCCGCTTCGGAAAGCGCCAAAGCGCCCAGCGGAGTGTGGATGCTCATCTGGGTGGAGGCGTGCAGCCGCAGACCGGGCGCGCATTTTTGCAAAAGCCAGATCAGGCCCGTGTCCTGTACGATCAGCGCGTCCACCGGCAGAGTGCAGGCGTAGGAAACAAAATCGAGCGCTTTTTGCAGCTCGTCCTGCAAAAGCAGGGTGTTGACCGCAAGGTAGACCTTTACCCCGCGGGCGTGGCAGTAGTCCACGGCGAATTTTAATTCGCCGTTGTCAAAGTTTTTAGCGCCGGCCCTCGCGCTGAACGCGTTTCCGCCCAGATACACCGCGTCCGCCCCCGCGCGCACCGCGGCGGTCAGGCTTTCCGGCGACCCGGCGGGGGCCAGAACCTCTATGTTACTGTTCGTCATTTTTCTTTTCAAAGAAGCTCATAAAGCCTTCCTGCTCGGCGGTGATGTCCGGATTCACGCGGGAATAGCTGCCCGCCTGCGGCCTTTGTACAGGGGAACCGGGAACGACCGGTTTCTGCGCGCGGACCTCCTGCGCGGGCTTGTCTGCGGCGGGCTCTCCTTCCTCCGACAGGCGTGCGCGAAGGGTCTGGATTTCCCGTTTCAGGCGCTCGATTTCCCGCCGGGCTTCCTCGGCCTCCATGCGCGCGTGGGAGGAATCCTCCAAATAATCCTTGATCTGGGAGCGAAGGTTGTCCGCCCCGCCGGCGGATTTGTGGGCTTCGTCGCAGTAGCGGAGCGCCGTAATGACGGCCGCCATGGTGATGGAAACACGTTCGTTTTTGCCCGTGACATCGTCCATGGCTTTCTCCACTTCGTCACCGATCGAGCGTACGTAGCTCTCGCTGTCGTCCGAGCTGATGACGCACTCACAGCCGCAAATATTCAATTTTACTCTGTTTTTACTCATGAAGTCATACCCTTTCACACAACAGCGAATTTAGAATTGTTTACATTATAATATATTATAACATAATATGAAAGAGCTTTCATTATTTTTTACGGACCGGCAGGTCGGGATGTGCCTACGGCGGCGCTCTAAGGGGGAGCAAGGGGAAGTGACTCCCTCCGTCGCGCCGGGCGCGCTACCTCCCTCAAAGAGGGAGGCAGGGTGTCCTCTTTCGGCTCCCTCTTTGAGGGAGGTGGCAGGCGAAGCCTGACTGAGGGAGTCCGGTTTCCCGCGAGCTTCACTCCCTTCGGCGCGTCGAATACGCTTTTGTTTTCTTTACAGTTTTGTGAACATTGCATAATTTATAAATGAAAATACGTTGTAATAACAAGAAAAAAATTGCGTGGGGAAAAACAAAAAAATCGGCTCTGTGTCTTTTGCTTTCCGGATTTTTTTGTGAAAGGAACCCTTCCCGACGTTGGTGTTGAAAAACTGCGGATATTGGTATATAATAGACACAAATTCAATATTGGTATATTGCAATCCCAAACGGGAAAATCATCGGCATACCATCCGGAAGCACCGAAATTTTCACGGCGCTTCCCTTATTATGGAGGACATCATTATGAATTACAGACAGCCGGTCGGAAAAATCAAGGAAACGATCCTGTCTACGCTCGACCGTGTTTTCGGCGTCAGCCTTGAAAACGCGACCGACGAGCAGTGTTACAAGGCGGTCGCGCTCACCGTGCGCGATTTGATGGCCGCGGGCCGGAGCGAATATATGGCGGAGGCGGAAAAAACCCATACCAAGCAGGTTTACTATCTTTGTATGGAATTCCTGCTGGGCCGTTCGTTGAAAAATAGTCTGTTCAACCTCGGGATCGAGGAGGACTTCCGCAAAGCGCTGGGCGAGCTGGGGCTGAAGCTGGACTGCCTTTACGAGCAGGAACCGGACGCCGGGCTGGGCAACGGCGGGCTGGGCAGGCTTGCAGCCTGTTTTTTGGACGCCCTCGCCACACAAGGCTACCCCGCCACGGGGTATTCCCTGCGCTATGAGTACGGTATCTTCCGCCAGAAGCTGGTGGACGGCTGGCAGACGGAGCTGCCCGATTTCTGGCTTCCGGGCGGGAAAATCTGGATGCAGGCGATACCGGAAAAAAGCGTGGAGGTCCGCTTTAACGGACATATCGAGGAATTCTGGAACAACCAATACCATGTGGTGAACCATAAGGATTTTACAAAGGTGACCGCGGTGCCCTACGATATGTACGTAGCCGGGATGGACGGGCGCGGAATCAGCCGCCTGCGCGTCTGGGCGGCAAGCTCTACCGAGTTCGACATGAAGCTGTTCAACAGCGGCGACTATCTGCGCGCCATGGAGCAGAACGCTATGGCGGAGGTCATCACCAAGGTGCTTTACCCCGAGGACAACCACATGGAGGGAAAGAGCCTGCGCCTTTCGCAGCAGTATTTTCTGGTTTCCGCGACCATACAGGACATTATCCGCCGCCACCTGTTCAAATACAGTACGCTCGACAACCTGCCCGATCTGGTGGCGATCCATCTGAACGACACCCATCCGGTGCTCGCCATCCCGGAAATGATGCGCGTGATGCTGGACGAGTGCGGCTACGGCTGGGATGCGGCCTGGGATATCGTCACCCGCACCATCGCCTATACGAACCACACGGTCATGAAGGAGGCGCTGGAGTGCTGGGGGGTCGATCTTTTCCAGTCGCGGCTGCCCCGTATCTATCAGATTATTGAAGAAATCAACCGCCGTTTCTGTGCGCAGATGCATGAGAAGGGCGTGGACGGGTATAAGGTGGGACGTATGGCCCCGCTGAACGACGGCTACGTCAAAATGGCGAACCTCGCGGTCGTCAGCAGCCACAGCGTCAACGGGGTGTCCCAGCTCCACAGCAATATACTGAAAAATACCGTATTCAACGATTTTTATACCGAGATGCCGGAGAAATTCACGAACGTGACCAACGGCATCGCCCACCGCCGCTGGCTGAATCAGGCGAACCCCGGGCTTTCAAAGCTGATTACCGGGCTGATCGGCGACGGTTACCTCCATGACGCCGCACAGCTGCAGAAGCTTGTGCGCTGTGCGGACGACGCTTCCGTTCTGGAGCAGATGGCGAAGGTCAAGCGGGAAAACAAGCTCCGCCTTGCGGAGTATATCAAAAAGGAAAACTGTCTGGAGGTGGACCCCGACTCCATTTTCGACGTACAGGTCAAGCGCATGCACGAATACAAGCGCCAGCATCTGAACGCCCTGCATATCCTGTCGGTTTATCAGTGGCTGCGGGAGAATCCCGACGCGGAATTCACTCCCCATACCTATATTTTCGGCGCAAAGGCCGCCCCGGGCTACTACTTCGCGAAACAGATAATCCGTCTGATCGTCGATCTGGGCAATACCATCAACAACGATCCGCGGGTCAATCAGAAGATGAAGGTCGTTTATCTGGAGGACTACCGCGTGACGCTCGCGGAGCTGCTGACGCCCGCCGCCGACCTGAGCGAGCAGATATCGCTCGCGGGGACCGAGGCCTCCGGCACCAGCAATATGAAATTTATGATCAACGGAGCGGTCACCATCGGGACCCTGGACGGGGCGAACGTCGAAATTCACGACGCGGTCGGCGACGACAACATCCTCCTGTTCGGCATGACGGCGGAGGAGGTCGACGCGCTCAAGCCGAACTATGACCCAAGGAAGTACTTCAACGGCAGCCCGGCGATTAAACAGGCGGTCGAGGAGCTGAACACTGGCTTCTGTGACGTAAAATTCAACGATATCGCCGATTCTCTGCTGAATCACGACCCCTATATGGTGCTGGCGGATTTCGATTCCTACGCAAAGGCGCAAAAAAAGGCGGAAGCCCTGTACGGCGACGCGAAGGGCTGGCAGCGCATGTGTTTGGTCAATATTGCGAACGCGGGCCGTTTCGCGGCGGACCGCGCAATCCGCGAGTACGCAGAAAAAATCTGGCACGCCCAGCCCCTGCCGGAGAAAGACGTAAAGAAGGAAGTTCCGGTCAGACGCATACGTCCGGGCAGGAAGGGCAAATAACCGCGAGGCTTCCCGGGAGGAGTATCCATGTTTGATTCCCGCAATCCGGTGTTCCGCGACCCCGTTGGGGCGGTGGCGGACGGCACACCGGTGCATTTTAAGATTACCCTGCCGCGTGCGCTGCGCTGCAGCGCGGCGCGGCTGACGATCAAGGACGGCTTTACAGGAGAAGAAATGGTCCGGGGCATGTTTTGGTGCGGCATGAACGGCGACGACGGCGAGTGGTGGGAGTGCCACTTTACGCCGGAAAAACCGGGGCTTTTCTTTTACCGGTTCCGAACCGATACCGAACGCGGGACCCTGCAGATCACGCGCGGCCGCGGCGGAGAGGGCGTTTTCAGCGACGCGGCCCGCTTCTGGCAGCTGACGGTCTATGACCGGGAATTTGCCACTCCGGACTGGCTTGCCGGCGGCATTCTGTACCAGATTTTTCCTGACCGGTTCGCTCGCTCGGCACAGCCGAAAACCGGCATTCCCGCCGACCGGAAGCTGCACGAAAGCTGGGAGGAACCACCCGACTGGCGGCCCAATGAGGACGGCAGAATCACCAACACCGACTATTTTGGCGGCGACCTGCGCGGAATTGAGGAAAAGCTTCCCTACCTTCAGTCGCTGGGCGTCACCTGCCTTTATCTGAATCCGATTTTTGAAGCCCACTCCAACCACCGGTACGACACGGCGGACTATTCCAAAATAGACCCCCTTCTGGGAAACGAGCAGGATTTTACGAGCCTGTGCGCCGCCGCTGAAAAGGCGGGCATCCGCGTGGTACTTGACGGCGTTTTTAACCACACGGGCAGCGACAGCGTCTACTTTAACCGGCAGGACCGCTACGCTGCGCCCGGCGCGTACCATTCCAAAAATTCGCCGTACTATCCCTGGTACACCTTCCGGCACTGGCCGAAGGAATACGATTGCTGGTGGAATTTTATTACCCTGCCCAGCGTAAACGAAAGCGAACCCTCCTACCGGGAATATATCAACGGCAAAAACGGCACTATCCGGAAGTGGCTTTCCGCGGGCGCGGCGGGCTGGCGGCTGGACGTTGCCGACGAGCTGCCCGACTCTTTTCTGGAAGAACTCCGCACGGCGGCAAAAGTACAAAAGCGCGACGCGCTGATTCTGGGCGAGGTCTGGGAGGACGCGTCCAATAAAACGGCCTATGGTCAAAGGCGCCGCTATCTTTTTGGCAAACAACTCGACAGCGTGATGAACTACCCGTTCCGCAGCGCGATTCTGGGCTTTGTGACCGGGGCGGACGCCGGGGAGATGATGGAAATCATCCTTGGTATTCTGGAAAATTACCCGCCGCAGGTCACCCGCCTGCTAATGAACCATATCGGCACGCACGACACCGAACGGGCGCTCACCATGCTTGCTGGCGAGCCTCTGGACGGGCGCGGCCGCGAGTGGCAGAGCACCGCGCACCTGACCAGGGAGCGCCGCCGCCGCGGCTTGCGCCTGATGCGGCTTGCCTCGCTGATGCAGTTCACCATGCCCGGCGTACCCTGCATTTACTACGGCGACGAGGCAGGAATGGAGGGCTACCGCGACCCGTTCAATCGGGCCTGCTATCCGTGGGGGCAGGAAGAGAAGGAACTGGTGGAGTGGTACCGCCTGCTGGGCAGGCTGCGCCGCAATTGTTCCGCGCTCAGGGAAGGGGATTTTCTTCCGTTCCTTGCCGACGGCTCCTGCATGGGGTATCTCCGCCGGGACGAAGCGGTCAGCCTGCTCTGCGTCGTCAACGCGGGGGCGGAAAGCCGCAGCGTGCCGGTTCCGGAAGAATGGCGGCAGTCCCGCGCGGTGATCGGCGTGGTGCCGGACGGGAACAATACGCTGTATTTGAATCCGGAGGATTGCGCCGTTTTGCTGAAAAAATAAGTTGCAATTCCCTGCCAAATGTGATATGATACTTAGGCGGCTTAAAACAAAGCCGCAAAATGCGCTCGTAGCTCAGCTGGATAGAGTGCTTGACTACGAATCAAGAGGTCGCGGGTTCGAGTCCCTCCGGGCGCACCAAAAATAAGGACAGGGTTTTGCCCTGTCCTTATTTTTCGTCTGCCACGAGGCGAAAACCCCGGTGCAGG
>UREO01000039.1 GCA_900546895.1 uncultured Oscillospiraceae bacterium | reverse complement strand
CGTTGACCTCGATGTCCACACCGACGGTTCCTTCCTCGTTCAGGCACGCAAAAGCAACGCCCTCGGCTGCAATACGGCCCGCCTTTTTCGTAGCGGCCGCAAGACCTTTCTCTCTTAAAAAGTCGATCGCGGCATCCATATCTCCGTTAGATGCTTCCAGTGCTTTTTTGCAGTCCATCATCCCGCAGCCGGTCTTCTCACGAAGCGCTGCAACATCTTTAGCTGTAAAAGCCATTCTATTTCCTCCGCTCTAAATATTCGTTTTATTTATCATTTGCGCATATCACCGATTATACCGCGGCTACTGCTTCATTCACTTTGGCTTCCTCCGCTTCGGCGGCAGCGGCGCCCATCTGGCCTTCCTTGCCCTCGACGATCGCGTTTGCAACCGTTGCGGAAATCAGCTTAACGGCACGAATTGCGTCGTCGTTGCCGGGAATAACATAATCGATTTCATCCGGATCACAGTTGGTGTCGACAATCGCGACAATCGGGATGCCAAGCTTTTTGGCTTCCGCTACAGCGATTCTCTCTTTGCGCGGGTCAACAATAAACAGTGCGCCGGGAATTTGTTTCATATCCTTGATGCCGCCCAGGAATTTCTCGAGCTTTTCAATTTCAAGGCGAAGCTTAATGACTTCTTTTTTCGGCAGAAGGTCAAAGGTACCGTCTTCTTCCATGGCCTTGAGCTGGTTTAAACGGTCGATTCTGCGGCGGATCGTACGAAAGTTGGTCAGCATGCCGCCCAACCAGCGCGCGTTGACAAAGTAAGCGCCCGCGCGTTCCGCTTCATCCCTCACGGAATCCTGAGCCTGCTTTTTGGTGCCGACAAACAGGACGGATTTGCCTTCAGCGGAAAGGCTGCGGACAAAGTTGTACGCGTCTTCCAACTTCTTGACGGTTTTCTGCAGGTCGATGATGTAGATGCCGTTGCGTTCCGTAAAGATATACGGAGCCATTTTCGGGTTCCATCTTCTGGTCTGGTGACCGAAGTGAACGCCGGCCTCCAAAAGCTGTTTCATTGATACTACTGACATAATTATCCTCCTTGGTTTTTCCTCCGTCCCGCTTTAACAGACGCACCACCCGAAAGCCGGGCACCAAATCGTCATAGCAGAGACGTGTGTTTTTTATTGCGCCGATAATTATAGCATATAAAAGGAGAAAGTTCAAGACTTTTTCAGTTGCCAAAGAATCCGCCAAACCCGCGCCCTCTTTTTTTTGTTCGGCAATAGTTATTATACGTCACCAAAATAGTATCGTCCCCTATCACCTGAATATCCTGCCACTTAATAATAATATCGTCTTCTCTGCCCAGCAGTCCGAAACAGCGCAGGCGGCCGTAAATGACAATAGCGATCACTCTGGCGTCCGCGGTGTCTATTTCCACATCGCAGACACATCCTATCCGGGTCCCGTCCTTTACATTGATGACTTCTTTATGGCGCATATCAATGATCCGGCAATTCACGCTCCCACCTCCCCTACAGATATATGCCGAACTTTGTTATATAATTAATTAATTGATTAATCAATAAGAAAATGGTATAATTATCCGAGAAAAAATCAGGAGGCTATTATGAATATTTGGCATGATATCTCACCAAAAAGAATTAAGACGGAAGACTTTTGCGCCGTCATAGAAATTCCAAAGGGCTGTAAAATTAAATATGAGCTTGACAAGGAAACCGGTTTGCTGCTGATGGACCGGATTCTCTACACTTCTACTCATTATCCGGCAAACTACGGCTTTATTCCCCGTACTTACGCCAGCGATAACGACCCTCTTGACGTACTTGTCCTCTGTTCCGAGGATATCCGTCCGCTTTCTCTGGTGCGTTGTTATGCCATCGGCGTGATTATTATGGTGGACAACGGGATGAAAGACGAGAAAATCATCGCGATTCCGTTTAACGACCCCACCTATAACGGCTATCGTGACATTAAGGAACTGCCGAAACACATTTTTGACGAAATGTCCCATTTCTTTTCCGTTTACAAACAGCTGGAGGGAAAAGTGACGGCGATCGACGAGGTCAAAGGGCCCGAAGATGCTCAGGAAATCATTCAGAACTCCATTGACAGCTATATCGATAAATTCTGCAAATAAATTTCACGCCGACCCCGACCCAAAGAACAGCTTCAACAACAGGAAAACGCACCTTAAAACGGGGTTTTTAAGCTCCCTCAAGGTGCATTTTTTTGCGTTATTTTGTTGAGAAGCTATTTTACAACAACTCCTGTTTTACACCGTAATCTATCAGAGAAAACAGCCCCGGTATAATTGCTGATTGTGAAGGCGGCGTGGCGGGAAAGGAAACAGGCTAAATGTCTTTCTTAATTTTGTCCAGCGCGGCCTTTTCCAGCCTGGAAACCTGTGCCTGACTGATCCCGATCTCCGAAGCAACCTCCATCTGTGTTTTGCCCTGAAAAAAGCGCATGGAAAGAATCCGCTTTTCCCTGCCGTTCAAATCACGAATAGCTTCCTTCAGCGCGATTTCGTCCAGCCAGTTGGAATCGTCGTTGTTGTCGCCCACCTGATCCATCACGTAAATGGTGTCGCCGCCGTCTGAAAAAACCGGCTCAAAAAGCGAAACCGGTTCTACAATAGATTCCAGTGCAAGCACCACGTCCTCCCGCGGCAGGTTCAATTCTTTTGCTATTTCATCGACGCTGGGCTCGCGGTTGTTTTCAGCCGTCATTCTTTCTTTCACCTGCATGGCCTTATACGCAGTGTCACGCAGCGACCGACTGACGCGTATGGAATTGTTATCCCTCAGATAACGCCGGATTTCTCCGATAATCATAGGGACCCCATAGGTGCTGAAACGGACTCCCTGACTGATGTCAAAGTGGTCGATCGCCTTGATCAGGCCGATACAGCCCACCTGAAAAAGATCGTCAAGATTTTCCCCGCGGTTTGTAAAGCGCTGAATGACGCTTAAAACAAGACGCAGGTTCCCGCTAATGAGTTCGTCGCGGGCTTTCATATCCCCTTCTTTCACCCGGCGCAACAGCTGCATTTTTTCCTTTTCGGTAAGTACTTTTAATTTCGAAGTATTGACTCCGCAGATTTCGACTTTATTGTACTGCATGCCGTTCCCTCATTTCCATGGAATAACTTACTACCATTATTACCACGGGCGGGGTGATTCATGCGGAGCCGACAGTAAAAATATTATGGGGAAAGGGAATTGCTTTTCCGTTATAAAGTCGTATATACTATAATCAATCAGTATCCTGTAAAAACAGGAAATAAGAGCAAGCGAGGCGGAGCCATGCAAATTCAGATACCGCCGCAGGTTGAAACAGTTCTTCAAAAACTGACGGTCTCCGGCTTTGAGGCCTATGTTGTCGGCGGCTGTGTGCGGGATTCCATCCTCGGTCTGGAACCGAACGACTGGGATGTGACCACATCCGCCCCGCCAGAGGAAACGGAACGCATTTTCAGCGGCTATCCGTGCGTAAAAACCGGAATTCAGCATGGCACCCTTACGGTGCTGATCGATCATCGGCCCGTGGAAGTGACCACCTTCCGGGTGGACGGACAATATTCCGACAACCGCCATCCGGACAGCGTCCGCTTTACCCGCAGCTTAAAGGACGATTTATCGCGCAGGGATTTTACCGTCAACGCCCTCGCCTATTCTAATGCCGACGGTGTAATCGACTGCTTTGGCGGGATGGACGACCTGAAAGCCCGAATCATCCGATGCGTCGGAACCCCCGGCCTGCGTTTTCAGGAGGACGGGCTCAGAATTTTGCGGGCGCTCCGCTTTTCCTCCGTACTTGGATTTTCCCCGGAGCCGAACACCTCGGCCGCCATCCTGTCTAATTGCGGGCTGCTCCAACAAATCGCCCGGGAGCGCATTCAGTCGGAGCTGACCCGGCTCCTTTGCGGAAATCCGTCCGAGGTGCTCCGAAAATACCGCACCGTGCTGGAGCAGATCATTCCTGAATTTTGCTTCATGACCAAATTGGACGAATGGGAGCACACGCTGAAAGCCGTTTCATCGGTGGAAGCAACGCCCGCTTTACGACTGACTACGCTTTTGTATCACATCCGACAATCTGCCCCATCTGAACAAAACCGAAGTGAAAAAGAATCCATTGACGGTTCCTGCAGCCAAAACGCCGAAGCAGTCAAGGCTATCCTTTTACGGCTCCGGTACGACAACGATACGGTAAAAACTGTTTCCGAATTAGCGGGACTTCAACAGCTTCCTCTTCCCGCAAACGAAAGAAGTCTGCTGAAGCTTCTCCATCAGTACGGCAAAAAAAAGCTGAGTTTGCTTTTCAAATTGCGGGACGCGGATTTGCGGGCGCAAAACCCGCCCGATACCCGTGGACTGGAAGAACTGAAAAAAGCGGAAGCGATATTCCAAAGCATTTTCACACGGGGATTATGCTACTCTCTGAAAGATATACAGATCAAGGGCTCGGATTTATTATCGATCGGCATTCCCGAAGGGAGCGAAATCGGCAGGATGCTTTCCCGGCTCTTAAGCGCGGTGATGGATGGCAAATGTTTAAACCGGTGGGAAGCACTTCTGAAATACGCATTACAATTAAAGGAAGAATACCATGACGGAAACAGTTGAGCATACCTTTGGACCTGTTTATGATGAAAACTCAAGAATATTGATTTTAGGAACGATCCCTTCGCCGAAATCCCGCGAATACGGTTTTTACTACTCCCATCCGCAGAACCGGTTCTGGCGAATCGTATCGGATTTATACGGCCAGAAGCTTCCGGAAAGCAACGCGGAAAAAACGGAATTTCTGCTGAGAAACCGCATTGCGCTTTGGGATGTCCTCAAAAGCTGCAAAATCTCCGGAGCGGACGACGGCAGTATCCGTGACCCGGTCGCAAACGACATCGGGGCCTTATTAAAAGAAACCGGTATCCGCGCGGTATTTACCACGGGAACAAAGGCCGCTGCTCTCTACCACAGGTTTTGTGAAAAAAGCGCGGGGTATCCGGCTTTTGCGCTGCCTTCAACAAGCCCGGCCAACTGCCGTCACTACCATTATGAAAGCCTGAGAGAAGCCTACCGGGTTATTCTGAAATACACACTGGAATAAAGGAAGCGTCGAAAAAGGCGGGCACCACGATGCCCGCCTTTTTCAGCTTACGCGCTCCAGGTCCTTTTTCAGCCTTTCAATAATCCGTTTTTCCAGGCGCGATATGTATGACTGCGAAATACCAAGGGTGTCGGCTACTTCCTTCTGCGTATGCTCTTTCGTGTTGTTCAGGCCAAAACGGAGCTGCATGATTTCCCGCTCCCGCGGAGCGAGATGCGACACGGCGGTCAGCAAAAGATTGCGCTCCACCTCCTGTTCAATGTTGCGGTTGACGGTATCCTGGTCGCTGCCCAGAATATCGGAAAGCAAAAGCTCATTTCCATCCCAATCCACATTCAAAGGATCATCGATGGATATTTCATTTTTTAATTGGGAGCTTTTGCGGAGATACATCAGGATCTCATTTTCAATACAGCGGGAGGCATAGGTTGCCAGCTTAATGTTGCGCTCGGGGCAAAAAGTATTTACTGCTTTAATCAGCCCAATCGTTCCGATCGAAATCAAATCCTCTACCCCGGCGTTACTCGATTCAAACTTTTTTGCGATGTACACAACAAGCCTGAGATTGTGGGTGATCAGGGGTTCCCGCGCGTTTGGAACATTGTTCCGAATGTTCGTCATCACCGTTTCCTCTTCCTTCTTCGTCAGCGGCGGAGGAAGAGTCTCGGGCCCGTTAATATAGTGTACATGCCCGTTTAGACCTAATCGCAGCCATAATAATGACAGCTTATTTCCCATTTCCCTTATCAGCTTATTCATTCCCATTTTCACTCTTTCCCTTTTGCCGCTGCCGCCGCGGCTGAGAAGCGCGCCTGCCTACGGCCAAATTTAGGCTGACGTTTTTTGCAGTAAATCCGGATTTAAGAGCGCGCTGAACGCTCCAAGCTTCGATTTGGTTACCGCTATGTACACCTCGTGTACTTCGATCTTATCTCTTCCTGTCATGACGGTCAGTTTATCCGGTTTAAACGCCGGTAGAAGCCCTTCCCCGGAAACCGCCTGAAACGGCACTAACCGGATTTTCCCGCTTTCGCGCTGCGGAGCGATCCCGTCAAGACAATCCTCACAGACAACGGCTACCGGCGCGTTTGAAAACGGCTCGGTCAGCGTGTTGCCGGTATCCACCTTTGCGGCACAGGAAACCGACCTTCCGTTAAAATCGATCTGAATCCGGCAAAAAAGGTCTTCCGGAGCCTGACGGCCCGTAATACGGTGAATCAGACGGATGATAAAATAGCACACGATTGTCAGAATAATCAGAAGAAGCGGTGAAACATTGAAATAAACCACCGAATTTTTGATGATAAGCCCCTGCGGAGCAATAAAATACCACAGCGCGAGCATGAACCCCGCAAAGGCAAAGCTCATGATATAAAAGGCGGCCAGTTCTCTCAGAAACTGCTTGATTCCGTAATAGGGATACGCAAATAAAACAATCACTCCCGATACGGCCAGCTTAAAAGCCAAGGATAAAAAGAGATTGGTTTCGGGCAGCAGAATAGAAAGAGAAGCGGCCGCACCTAGGGCTGCGGCTGCAACCATTCTGGAACGTTTTACCGGCAGCGAAAGAAATTTTGAAACGGCAAGCAATAAAAAATAATTGATAAATAAGTTGATACCAACCAGCACGTCTATGTAAATCGTCTGCTTCAAAGAGATCCCTCCCTGCGCTAAAAATAATTATACCGGCGCAGGGTCAAACATTGTGTCATAAATTGTATCCGATTCAGAATTAAAATTGTATGTTTACGATAAAAACGCCGGTTCCCACAAGAACCGGCGTTGCGTTTTATTTGATTCACATTTTGATGCTTCTGCTCCCCCACTGGGTTTTCTGCTGTTCCTCTGCGGAAAGACCACTTCTCTTTTTTTGTTTTATTCTTATGATTCTTACAGTCAATATAAAATTTACATATTTTTATTGATTTCAGGCAACTCTATGTAGCCTCTCGTTCCTCTTCGTCAAGATCAAGGCCAAAGCTGATAGATAGAGCCTGATTGACCTGTGTCATTGCCGTATTATCAAGGCGCCCCATGCGCTCTTTCAATCTGTGTTTGTCGATTGTACGAACCTGTTCAAGCAGGACAACGGAATCCTTTGCGAGTCCGGTGGTCTGGGCATTGAGCATAATATGCGTTGGAAGGTTTGCTTTTGCCCGCTGGCTGGTGATTGCCGCGGCAATCACGGTTGGACTGAACCGGTTTCCAACATCATTCTGAACAATCAGCACAGGTCGGACGCCGCCCTGCTCAGAACCAACAACCGGGCTCAGGTCGGCATAATAAATATCGCCTCTTCTAATGTTCACATTTTTCACGCTCCGAATAATTTATGATATAGGGTCTGCGATTATTGTTGACATTCTCCAGACGATTTATTCGCATGCAGTCCCTAACACATAATATTATTTAGGCGCGGGGGTTGACATAAAATTAAATAGAAAAAAGGGTGCAACTGCTGTCACACCCTCATTGCGTATTATCACGCATCTGCACTTTCAGTTTTTTTTGTGGAATAGAAATGCTTTGAATCTGCCCTGTACTTCTGTCGACGGTCATTGTGAAATCAATGCCCTGCACAGTGCCGGAAAATTCATCCCCATGCGTTCTGGTAAGGGAACCGCCTTTCTCCGCATAATCCAGAACCTGCAGCAAAACGACCGTAAAAGAGGTGTCCGGCAAAACGCACTCGTCGCTTTTGGCGGAAAGTCCGCTGTAGGAAATAGAAAATCCTTCGCCGCTCCAATCGTAGGTCAGGCCGTTCATGTCCCCGGAAAGGAACTGCACGTTCGCCCTTCCGGGCGCGTCGCGGCTCAATGCGCATTGTATTTTTTCACCGTTGTAATCAATATCGGCCGTGCAGTGAAAACAGAAAACGATGTCTTCTGCTTTTATTTCCTGCGCCGCACAGGCAGAAAAAGAGAAAACCAGAAAAAAAGAAAACAGGCATATCGCTGTCCGGCGCATAGCTTTCCACTCTCCGCACAAAAAATACGGTTTTACCGCTCAAGCTCCAGAAACAGCCCCGGAAGCATACCAATCATGTCCGTCGGCAGCATGGCACATTGGGAAAACGCTTTCGCACAGCGATCCCCCGCCTCACCGTGAAGATACACCGCGCCGACCGCCGCCGCCGCAGGGTCAGCCCCCTGTGCAATAAAGGAAGCCGCCATTCCCGCCAGAACATCCCCGCTGCCTCCCTTTGCCATTCCGGGATTTCCCGTTGGATTCAGGTGTACCATTCCGTTCGGCTCCGCGATCAATGTACCGGCGCCCTTGAGCACGAGGATGACATGGTGCTTCTCCGCAAAGCTCCGGGCATATTCAAACCGGTGGGCCTGCACATCCTTTACGGTGGTCTTCATCAGACGGGCCATCTCCCCTGGATGAGGAGTCAGCACAACGGGAACGCGGGCTGTTTCTAATACATTTATATTCTCCGCAAGGATGTTTATGCCATCCGCGTCAATAATGAGGGGAACCTGAGAATTGGAAACGAGGCCGCATACGACCCGCGTCATCTCTTCCCCGCGCCCCAGCCCGCAGCCGATCAGGCACGCGCTCGCTTTGGACAGGGCATCCTCCAGCGCCTTATGTCCGGCGGGAAGCATCGTTCCGTCCGGCGCATAGTCAAGCAGTGTAAAAACCGGCTCCACAATTTGGGAAGCGACGATCGGGTAAATGGTGCGGGGGAGCGCCGCATCCACAATACCGGCCCCACAGCGAACAGCCGCCTTGGCGCTCATTACCGCCGCTCCGGCCATTCCGTCGCTGCCACAGAGGCACAGCAGCCTGCCGTAATTCCCCTTATTGCTGAGCGGATCCCGCGGCCCCAGCAGAGATTGTGCCGCCGAAAGCTCCGTCACCTCAAACGTCGACTTCTGGCTTGCGATGAGATCCGCACCGATCCCGATCGGCGCCACGGTCACCTGCCCGCAGTAATCCTGCGCGGGCTGAATCAGATGTCCGTTTTTCAGGGTGGAAAAGGAAACCGTATAGTCCGCCTGGATGCATTCCCCGTCCACCGCCCCGGAATCGCAGCCGGCACCGCTGGGAATATCCAGGGAAACCACCACCGCGGCGGAATTTCGCACCGCGTGAAAGACCGGAAGGATTTCATCCGGAACACGGCCGTGAAATCCGGTCCCGTAAATGGCGTCAATGATGAAGTCGGCAGAGGCAATGACGGGTTCCGCGCTCCCATTTTCCCCACCGTCCAGAATTTTTACCGTTGTATCCTTCAGACGCAAAAAAACGGTCTTTGCAAGGTCTGTGCGGGGAAGGCCGTCGGTCATCACCACGGTAACCGGCACGCCGAGCTCAAACAACTTACGCGCCATTACATAGCCGTCCCCACCGTTATTCCCTTTCCCGCAGAGGATCACGACTTTCCGTCCGGACAGGCTGAACTTTTTCCGTAGAAAGCGGACGGCCGCGGCACCGGCGTTTTCCATCAGCTCCAAATAGCTGATCCCTGAGTCGACGGCTTTTTGTTCAAGCTCCTTGCTCTGCTCACAGTTTAATACCTTCATTTTCAGACTCCTCCCCGACCACGACCGCCGAAGCGTATTCTTTTGTATGGGTCACGCTGACCTGAAGAACAATTTTTCTTTTCTGCACGATTTTTAGCGCGCTGCCGCGCAATTGAAAATATGGCCTGCCATTTTCCTCTCTTAACAGCTCCACCTCGCCGAGCGAAAAGCCGCGCATTCCCGTACCCAACGCTTTGGAAAAGGCTTCTTTTGCGCTGAAGGTGGCTGCGACGCTCTGAACGGGAAATCCGCGCAATTTAAGCTGAGCGTACTCGGCAGGGCCAAGTATCCTCAGTAAAAAGCGCGGATTCTTCATGGATTTTCTGATTCTTTTTATTTCAACGAGATCAATTCCTGCCAAAAGCATTGACTGCTACCTGCCTTGAAAGAAATGGTTTGATCGCGGTCAGGACTTTTTCGTTCGGGCTGAACAGCACCAAAACCCTGCCCTTCTGGGGATGGCGCGCCGCAAGGTACCAGGCGTCCCTGCCGTTTTCATATTCCGAAGCGTTGAATCTGGCCGAATAGGACTGCTTTTGATGATCTTCCTTCCGATACCTGCCTAAAGCTTCAATGTCGTGCGCATCAATGGAAATCACTTTTTTTCTGCTCCGGCGGCTGATGATTTTATCGATCGTAAGATCACTGTTGGTCACACTGTATTCGTATTCCAGACTGCGCGAAGAAATCAGATAGTAATCCAGAACAAAAACGCCAACCATAACCGGCAGCAAAAGCATGGGTATGTACACCGCCAAAAGCGCAAGGACCAAACAGCTTACCGCGAGGACCCCGGCAAATACGAACCAATCGTTTTTCCCCATTCTTTTTCTGATCATTTGTTCAACAAAAATATCCATTTTCAATCTCTCCAACCGAATGCTGATTTATTGGTTATTGTAACATATCGGTTTGTGCTTTACAAGGGATTGCACCCCTGACAGCGGAATTGTTGGCGGATTCCTTATCACATTCCCCAGATTTGTATGGCATATTCCCTGACCGCCCTGTCGCTCGAAAAATTTCCGGCGCCGGCTGTGTTCAAAAAGCCTTTGCGGGAAAATGCCAGCCGGTTGCTGTAATCGGTAATTGCCCGCAGCTTTGTCTCACTGTAAGAGAGAAAATCATACAGGACAAAGTAATGGTCCGGCTTGTGCCAGCTTGCCCCGTCAAGCAGGGAATGGTACAGCTCCCGGAACATTCCGGTACCTCCGTCGTCAAACATACCGTTAACAAGAGTATCCACCGCCGCCCGTACCCTTTCGTTCTGATCATAAATCGTTCTCGGGTTGTAGGAGTCCGCAATTTTTTCAAGCTCCTCCACGCGCGCTCCGAAAATATAATTGTTTTCTTTCCCCGCCTGTCGGATGATCTCCACGTTCGCTCCGTCCAGTGTTCCGAGCGTTACCGCGCCGTTGAGCATCAGCTTCATGTTACTCGTACCGGAGGCCTCCGTCCCCGCTGTCGAGATCTGTTCGGAAATATCGGCGGCCGGCATAATTTTTTCCGCATAGGACACGTTATAATTGGAAACAAAAACGACTTTCATCAAGCGGTTGACTTCCGGATCATTATTTACCTTGTTGGCTATTTCATTGATAAATTTAATAATCCCTTTTGCCCTGAGATACCCCGGGGCCGCCTTACCGCCAAACAGAAAAGCCGTTGGGTAAAAATCCTTAATTCTTCCGTTCTTTATGCCGAAATATAAATCAAGAATGGAAAAAGCGTTTAAAAGCTGACGTTTATATTCGTGCAGCCGTTTCACCTGTACGTCAAAAATAAATTCGGGATTCAGTCTGATTCCGTCATGCTTTTCAATATAGTCGGAAAGCTGCTGCTTTTTTATCTGTTTGATTTGCGCAAACTGGCGGATAACGTTATCGTCATCCTTATATCGTTCCAGATTCCTGAGCTTTTCCAAATCCGTAACCCAGCCGCTACCGATTTTGTCGGTGAGAAACCCGGAAAGCTCCATGTTGGAAAGTGCCATCCAGCGCCGCTGTGTGACTCCGTTGGTTTTATTGTTAAACCGCTTTGGGTAAATCCGATACCATTCTTTCAATACGGAGTTTTTCAGTATTTCCGTATGGATTTCCGCCACACCATTCACGGAATGGGTAGCGAAAACGGCGAGCCGCGCCATATGAATCACCGAGTTTTCGTCAATAATCAGATACGGTTTTTGCGATTCCTCTGTCGTAACCCCCATACCGGACAGTTCTTTGAGCAGGGCTTTATTGATCATGACCACATACCGGTAGACATTGGGAAGCACGCTCTTGAACAGCTTTGCATCCCATTTTTCCAGCGCTTCCGCCATAATGGTATGGTTGGTATAGGCAAACGTCTGTCTCGCGATTTTCAGCGCCTTACCGAAGGACACCCCCTCCCCGGAGACCAGAAGCCGGATAAATTCGGGGATGGACACCACGGGATGCGTATCGTTCAGCTGGATTGCGTACTCCGCTGAAAAATGCGTGAAATCATTTCCGTATCTTTTTTTATAAGTTCTGATCAGGTCCTGCAAAGACGCGCTTGTAAAAAAATATTGCTGCTTCAGCCTGAGCTTTTTCCCCTTGTCCGTCGTGTCGTTCGGGTACAGTACGCTGGAAATCGCTTCCGCGTCGTCCCTTTCCCGGACGGCAAGTTCAAATTTCTGATCGTTAAACAGCTGAAAATCAAACGGGACTACCGGCTCCGCCTGCCAAAGGCGCAGGGTGTTCACTGTGCTCGCTCCGTACCCGATGACGGGTGTGTCGTAGGGAACCGCATAGACCGTCTGGTTTTTGAACCTGACCTCTACTTTGTCCTCTTCTTTACGCTGAGACCACGGGTCGCCGAACTGCTGCCAGGTGTCCGCGGTTTCTTTCTGGAATCCGTTCTCAAAATACTGCCTGAAAAGGCCGTATCGGTACCGGATTCCGTAGCCGTTCAGGGCGATCCCCTGTGTGGCGGCCGAATCCAGAAAGCAGGCGGCGAGCCTGCCAAGTCCTCCGTTTCCGAGCGCCGCGTCTTCGATCTCTTCAAAAACGGCTACGTTTATATTATTTTCATGAAACAGCTCGGAGAGCTGGTTCAGAAGCCCTAAATTCTGTAAATTGCTGTAAATGAGCCGCCCGGTTAAAAATTCGGCGGAAAAATAGCACGCCTTTTTACCGGCGTCCGGTGCTTCCCATTTGAAATTCACCTGCTTCATTGCCGCCGTCGAAACCGCGTGATACAGTTCCAGAACATCCGCCTGATGGATCGTTTTACCGTTTTCCAATTCCAAAATGGTTATCACATCGCTCTTAAATGTGTTCATAAAATCCACTCCTTAAAATACAGAGACCTATCTGCCGTAAATTCTCGCCAAGCTGCAGAGTTCTTTTGAAATTTCGTCGGTAAGCTGACCCTTTTTCAGCCTCCACCGCCAGTTGGAACCCACCGTGGAGGGATAATTCATCCTGGCCCAGCCAGGCAGAAGCAGGATATCCTGCGCCTGAAAAATCACCGTATCGGCCACGCTGGCAAAGGCGGCGCGAAGGACCGCCACCGGCAGGTCTTTTTTCCTTTTGACATTAAGGTATTCTTTTGCGTACTTTACATTTTTTGCCGGCATCCTGCTGAAAAATTCAACCAGCGTGTCATTATCGTGCGTCCCTCCGTAAACGACCGTATTGCTTGTATAATACATTGGGAGATGCTGATTAGAAGGATTCCCGTCAAACGCGAACTGCAGGACTTTCATTCCGGGATATCCGTTGATTTTCAGGAGCTTTTTCACCTGGGGAACAACAACGCCCAGATCCTCCGCAATCACCTGTGCTTTCCCGATGGAGCCGTTTATCGCATCCGTCAGTTTGCGGCCCGGACCGGGCTGCCAGCTGCCGTTGATCGCCGTCGTTTCTCCCGCGGGAATGGCATAGTACCGGACAATGCCGATAAAATGGTCAATTCTGATTATGTCGTATCTCTTTGCGGAAAATTCCATCCGTTTTTTCCACCAGTCAAAATGACCGCGTTCCATGGCCTCCCAGTCATACAGAGGATTCCCCCAAAGCTGTCCTTCTTTTGAGAAAAGATCGGGCGGGACCCCGGCGACCTTCGTTGGCCTGCGGCGGGAATCCAGCTGAAAAAGTTCGCTGTTTGCCCAGACATCCGCGCTGTCAAGGGCGGCATAAATCGGAATGTCCCCGATCACCCGGATTCCGCGCTGATTTGCATAGGCTTTTACCCGATTCCACTGCCTGTAAAATTCAAACTGGCAAAACCTCCAGAAATCCATTTCCGCTCTCAGCTTTTCCGAATACCGACGTACAGCCGCTGGGCGGCGGAAGCGGATATCCTCAGGCCAGAGCAGCCACTCTTTATTTTCAAATTCAAATTTCAAAGCCATATACAGGCAATAAGCTTCCAGCCAGTACGCATTTTCTTCACAGAACTGCTCATACTCCGCAGTGTCTGCGTGTCTGCTTCTGGAGAAGGCCGTGCGAAGCACCGGAAACCTGGACTGAAAAAGCGCGGCATAATCCACACTGTCCTCATTATCCCCCCAGAAAAAAGAGGCGGCTTCACCGGGCTTCAAAAGCCCTTCCTCCGTCAGAATGTCCAGATCAATAAAATACGGATTCCCCGCAAAAGCGGAAAAGGACTGATAAGGGCTGTCTCCATAGCCGGTAGGACCAAGGGGAAGCACCTGCCAGTATTTTTGTCCGGCATCCTTCAGAAAGTCGATAAATTGAAATGCCTGACCGCCAAACGTTCCGATCCCGTAGTCGGAAGGCAGACTGCTGATTGGGAGCAAAACACCCGAACCGCGAACAAACTTATTTTTAACTGGCAATATTTTCCACCTCACTACGAAAAAACACGAAAATATGACAATATAATATCAAAGGACTGTCTCTTATACACATCTCCGAGCCCACGCGACATGCGCAGATCT